>JAEYYS010000334.1 GCA_023428335.1 Verrucomicrobiota bacterium
TTTCACCTAAGCGACAGAAGAGGAACCGCTGATAAGACGCCGATGGGACGCTGATCCAGAAGGAGGGGAAGGGTGGTCCGGCAAGCCCGACGGGCTTGCGTCCTGCAGCCCAGGGATGCCGAGCGCAGCGAGTGCTTCCCTGGGTTGGGAACGTCCCGCGACCCAGTTGGCCGCGAACCCTGCAGGGGTTCCGTCGGGCTCGCAGGGCTGGCTCGGGTGGAGCGCCCGGCCTGCCGGGGGCTCTCGTCATCAGCGGTTGCAAAGGCAATGGATCCCTGCCGCCCTCGTTCGGGGAGGTGGCCGCGCCCGGGATCCGGCGAGCAGGCTGCGCCATGCGCGCGCTCCGGTCGTTAAAGTAGTCCTCACACTCCGTGTGAGGCGTGGGGCATCACGCGGAGTGTGATGGCTACACTCCAGTAGGCTGCGCCATGTTTCTGACGGAGCGCGAGTGTGCCGAAGGTCACTCGCCTGTTTGGGAGGTGGCCATGCGCTGGGACTCAGAGCGAGCAGGCTCCGCCATGCGCGCGCTCCGAATGCAGCGCCCCGGACTTGGCAGGCGTCGGCGGACTCGCCACGGTGGGGCATGGTGCTTGTGTCCATTCTTCTGCCGGTGCGCGACGGGGCGGCGACGCTGCCTGCGGCGCTCGACTCGATCCGTGCGCAGACGCTGGGCGACTGGGAACTGCTGGTCGTCGACGACGGCTCGGTCGATGCGACGCCCGATCTGTTGAACTCCCTCGCGCGCACCGAGCCGCGGGTGCGGGTGCTGCGCACGCCGCCGCAGGGCATTGCCGCGGCGCTGCAGGCGGGGGCGGCCCTGTGCACGGGGCCTTACCTGGCGCGCATGGATGCCGATGACCTGATGCATCCGGAGCGGCTTGCTCGGCAGGTGGCGCATCTGGAAAAGGCGCCCGAGGTGGGGCTGGTTTCCTGTCGCGTCCGCTATGGTGGCGAGGCGGCGGGTTATGCGGAGCATGTCGACTGGATCAACGCCCAGGACAGTGCCGAACGCATGAGCCTGCGTCGCTTTGTCGAGGCGCCGGTGGCGCACCCGAGCGTGCTGTTCCGGCGTGAGTTGCTCGACCAACACGGCGGCTGGCGGGCAGGGGATTTTCCCGAGGACTACGAACTCTGGCTGCGCTGGCTGGACGCTGGGGTGCGCTTTGCCAAGTGCCCGGAGGAACTGCTGGTCTGGAACGATCCACCGCAGCGGCTGTCGCGCTGCGATCCGCGTTACTCGGTCGAAGCCTTTTACCGGGTCAAGGCCGGTTACCTCGCGCGCTGGCTGCGTGCCGAGGTCGCTCCCGAACGCGCGCTCTGGCTCTGGGGCGCGGGCCGGGTCACGCGTCGCCGCTTCGACGCCCTCGAGGCCGAGGGCCTGCGCTTTGCCGGTTTTGTCGATGTCGATCCCGCCAAGCGCGGTCGCCATCGCGATGGCCGGCCGGTACGGCTGGCCGATGAATTGCCGGAGCGTGCGTCGAGCTTCCTGCTGGCCGGGGTCGGTGCCCGCGGCGCGCGCGAGCAGATCCACGATCACCTGGTCCAGCAGGGCTGGCAGGAGGGACGCGATTTTCTGCTCGCGGCGTGAGCCGGGGCTGCCTGTCGCAGGCAAAAAAGAAGCCGCCCGTTGCCGGGCGGCTGGGTGAAGCGAGGCAGGTCAGATCTTGAGTTCCCAGCCCTTGCGGTAGGGCCGCGACCAGTACTTCTGCGCCTCGGGGTTGTCGAGGATCTTGCCGGTCTGCGGATCGCAGCGCACGACTGTGTTGCTGCGGTAGGCGATGTTGCCGAGGTGGCAGAGCATGGTGCTCTTCTGGCCCTCGTCGATCGGGCTGTTGAGCTTGGCGTTGCCGCGGATGGCCTCAATGAAGTTGCCGAAGTGGGCGGGATCGCCGCCGCCGGCGCCCTTGCCCTTGCTGACCTCAACGCCCTTCGGGTCATAGACCGTCCAGGTGTCGCGTCCGGCGGCGAGCGTGCCGTTGTCGCCATAGAAGATGACCTCGGCGAGCGGCTTTTCCGCGGCGCGCGGGTGGCAGGAACTCTGCACCCACTCGATGCCGGCGTGGCCGAAATCGTACACGGCGGTGCCGGTGTCGGGGGTCTCCTGGGGGTCCTTGTAGAAGTAGCGACCGCCGTTGTAGGTGACCTTGAGCGGATACTCGCCCTGGATGCCCCAGCGCAGGATGTCGAGCGTGTGGATGCCGTTGTTGCCGAGTTCGCCGTTGCCCCAGTGCCAGAGCCAATGCCAGTCGTAGTGGGCGAACTTCTTCAGGTCGCGCCCCGGTTCATCAGGCACCGGGCCCTGCCAGAGATCCCAGTCGAGGTTGGCGGGGGCCGGCAGGGCGAGCAGGCCGGTTTCCTTGCGGGAGTTGTAGTAAAAGCCGCGACCGAAGCGCACCGTGCCGATGGCGCCGCCGTGCACGGCAGCGATCGCCTCCTTCATCCAGGTGCGGCGCTGGTTGCCCATCTGCACGAGCTTGCCGGATTTCTGCGCGGTCATGACCAGCAACTCGGCTTCGCCGGCGTTCTGACTGCCGGGTTTTTCGACGTAGACATGCTTGCCGGCCTGCAGGGCCATGACGGCGGCGGGCGTGTGCCAGAAGTTCGGGGTGGCGATGAAGACCGCGTCGAGTTCCGGATCATCGAGGAAGGTGCGGAAATCCTTGACGCCGTGGCAGGAGACCTCCTGGGCATCGGCGACGATCTTGAGGCCGCGCTCCAGGCGGACCGGATCGGTTTCGGCGAGGTACTTGATCTCGACGCCGGGCAGCTTGAGCAGGGCCTGGACGTGGGCCATGCCGCGGCCGAGCGCGACGACGGCGACCTTGACCTTGTTGGCGGCGGCGTCAGCGGCGCGCAGGCGGGGGGCTGCGGCGGCGAGGCCGAGCAGGGAAGTCTGATGCAGGAAGGAGCGACGGTTCATGGCGTCGATGAAATCGCCCGCGCGAGGCGTCGTCTATCGCCGGTCCTGGCACCGGCTTTGATACTTTTCGCATCCGCTCAGCCGTTCCAGACAAAGCTCACCGGCTTGTCGATGTCGGGATGCACGCTGTGCTGGACCGGACAGCCGAGGGCGACCGCTTCGAGCAGGCGTCGGTCGGGATGGTCGGCGGGCAGGGGGATCTCGATGGTGATCGGCAGGCGCACGATGCGGCGCGGCATGTCCTCGCTCATGTGCTTTTCGACACTCACCTTCATGCCGGGAAGGTCGTAACCCTTCTGCCGGGCCTTGATGCCGATCACCGTCGCCATGCACGAGGCGAGGGCGGTGGCGACCAGGTCGGTGGGAGAGAAGGACTCGCCCTTGCCGTTGTTGTCGGCGGGGGCGTCGGTGAAGAAGCTCTGTTGCGAGGGACCGTGGACGGCGCGGCAGCGAAGGTCGCCTTCGTAGTCGATGTGGATGGAGACGGCCATGGGAGTGCTTTGTCTTTGACGGGTTGCGGCGCAGGCGCGAAGACTGTCGGATTCCGCGCCTTTTTACCGTGATGAACCCGACGCCGCAAGCCTCGAAATGCCGGTTCGCCCGGCGCCTGCTGCCCGGCCTGCTGGCGTTCGGCCTGTCGGGTCCGCTGCCGGCCGCCGAGTCGGCGGTCGATCAGCTCGGCCAGGCGGCCCTGCAGAATGCCTTCCAGATTTTGCGCGGCGAGTACATCCGCGGCGAGGAGATCACCGCCGACGAACTCAATCGCGCCGCCATGCAGGGCCTGCTCGAACGGCTCGATCTCGGTGCCGAACTCGTGGCCCGCGCCGAAACCGCGCCGGTCAGCGGCGGCCTGATCGCCGAGGAGGTGTTGCCCGGCCTGCTCTACCTGCGTCCGCAAGCCCTCACCGGTCAGGAGGTGGCGGCGATCCGCGAACGGCTGGCCGCTGCCAAGGGCATCCGCCATTTGATCCTGGACCTGCGCGCGCCGATGCCGCCGGGCGAGTTTGAGGCGGCGGCCGCCCTGCTCGATGTCTTTGTGCCGGCCGGTGAACTGCTCTTCAAGCTGCAGCAACCCGGCCGTGAGGACGCCCGTCTGTTTCTCGCCACCGAAGAAGCGCGCTGGACCGGGCCGCTGGTCCTGCTGGTCGATGCCGACACGAACAACCTCGGCGAAACGATTGCCGCGGTGTTGCGCGCGCGGGGGCGCGCCCTGCTGGTCGGTGCGGCGACGCGTGGCGCCACCGTGCGTTACGAGACCCTGCCGCTCGACGATCACTGGCAGTTGCGCTTTGCCCGCGCCGAAATGCTGCTGCCGGATGGCACGTCCTTTTTTCGCCAGGGCCTGACGCCGGATTTCCCGGTGAACCAGCCCGCGGAGGTGAAGCGGCGCTTGTTCGCCTCGAAGCGATCGCCTGCGCAGACGGTGATGGAGGTCGGCCGGCCGCGCTACAACGAGGCGGCGCTGCTGGCGCGACGGCATCCCGAGCTGGAGTCCTACATCCGTCGCAGCGCCGGTGAAACGGTTGAGGATGACCGCGTGCCCGACAGCGACCGCGTGCTGCAGCGTGCGGTCGACATGCTCACCGCCAGCGATCATTTGAGTGGCAGTCGCCTGCGCTGGCCGTCCGCCACGCGTGCCGCCGCGCCGAAAGCGACCGGTCAAGCCACCCCCGCCAAACCATGATTCCGCAGACTGTCGAAACCCGCCTCACGATCGATGCCGTGCACAGCGCCCGCACCTGGCAGGCGCGTCTGCCGAATGGTCGGCCGGTGCTGGCCTTTCGCCCTGAGG
>JAEYYS010000016.1 GCA_023428335.1 Verrucomicrobiota bacterium
CATTGGGCGTGTACAGCATCAGTTCGATGCCTTCCCAGGCGGGGCAGGAGGGCAGGGTGATCTGGATGAGCTTGCGGGTGGCCTTGCCGCCGAGGGCGTCCTTCTTCACGGCCTTGACCTTGAATGCCGGAGCGCCGAGGCCGGTCGGCACGCGGCCGTAAACGTGGTCCTGATACAGCTTCAGCACCTCGGGTCGGCGACGCTGGGTCCAGTCGCCCGCCGTTTTCACGGCGCTGCCGTCGGCCATGACCAGGGCCTCGGGCAGGGTGTAGCTGCCGACGCGGCTTTCGTCGTAGTTGGCCTTGCTTTGCTGGGCTTCGGCGAAGTCTTCGCCAGCGAGGATCATGGCGGTGAGCAGGAGGGTGGAACGGAGCGGTGACATGGAAAAAGCAAACGCGCGCACGGGCGGACTTTCATCAGCCGTGCAGGCGCTGTTCGAAGTCCTTGAGGGCTTGGCCGAGCGCTTCAGCCGAGGCGAGCTGGTCGGCGAGGCGTTCGTGGCGGGCCGCGGCGCGTCGGCGCACCGGCTCGAGCAGCGGCAGGAAGCGCGCGAAGACGCCTTCGACATCGCCGCGCACCTGCTCTTCGAGCTGCTCGCGCAACTGGGGCAGGGAGGTTTCCAGTCGCTCACTCAGGCGGCGACGTGTGCCGGTCAGGGCGGTGAGGCTGGCGAGGAAGGCGGCGCCCGGCAGCAGCAGGCCGGCGCTGGCGGTGAGACCGGCCTCGAGCCAGCCGAGGAAGTAGGCGGCGGCGGCCACCGCGGGTGGCAGCGGCACGAAGAGCCGGCTGATCCAGCGCGCACGTTTGCGGGCGAGGGCGAGCCCGGGCCGCAGCAGGCCGTCGAGCTCGAGGCCGAGCACGAAGCGGCGCAGGGCGCTTTCCATGCGCACGCTGAACAGGCGGCGGGCGTCCTCGTCGGGCGCGAGCGGCAGCGGTTCGTCCGGTTCGAAGAGCACGCCGCGGCCCTGGTGATGCAGGTAGCGGCCGTACTGCAGTTGGTCCTCCTCGAGTTGCAGAGCCATCTGGCGCCAGCGTTCGCTGGTGCGCAGTTGCAGGTCCTGGAAAAGCCGGTGATCGAGGCTGTCGGTGCGGTTGCCCGTGCCGTCCTCTTCCTCGTCGGGCGGCGCCGGTTCGAGCGCGTGACGGAAGGCGAGCAGGTTCTCGGCGAGGCGACCGACCCTCAGGCTGGACTCGTGCAGGTCGCGCTCGGTGGCGTCGAGTGCCGGCAGCAGCTTCTTCAGGGTGCGGTCGGCCTGCAGGGCCTGTTCGGTGAAAAACTCGGCGACCACGGCGAGCGCCTGTCCGGCCTCGCTGGCCTGGCGCTGGAGGTCGCGCTGCAGGCGGTCGAGCAGTTGGCGACCGAGGCGGGCGGCGCTGGTCAGCTTGTTGAAGCGCGCGGTGCCGCGGCCGGTCAAACTGCTGAGATGCTCTTCCAGCGCGCGAAACCCGCTTTCTTCGAGCAATCGCTCCGGGTCCAGCCCGGTGCTGCGCGCCAGCCAGGCGCGTTTGGCGGCGACGGCGAAGGTCGGGAAGGTGCGGCCATGGCGCTGGGTGGCCAATTGGCGCATGTAATCGGTGATGACCTGGATTTCCTCCGGGCTGCGCAGGTCGGCCTGCTGGAGCACGCAGATCAGGTGGCGCGGCCAGTCCGACTGGATCTGAGCGAGAAATTGCCAGGCGGCGGCGCCCCAGGGGTCGGCGGCGCTGAACAGCAGGATCACCGCGTCGGCGACCGGCAGGAAGCGGCGGGTTAGATCCGCGAGTTCCGGCGCCGGGGCACCGGGCAGGTCGACGACGTGGAAATCGCGCAGGAAATCGTGCGGGGCCTGCACCTCCTCGAGGCCGGGCAGCACGGTTTCGGTGGCGGCCTGCGGACCGTGGCGGAAGTAGCGCAGCGTGCCGACGGCGTTGGCCGGGCGGGCGGCGAACTCGCGACCAAACAGCGCGTGCAGGAAGGTCGATTTGCCGACACCCGGTTCGCCGACGACGAGCAGCAGTTGCGGCTCATGCAGGCTGTCGAGCAGGTGGGCGGCGGTTTGCTGCGCCTCGTCGCCGCCGCCGATGTCGCGCAGTTGCTGCGCCAGGCGGCGCAGGTCGGCGTCGAGCTGGTCGCGCAGCAGGAGGAAGTCTTCGCCGATCATGACGGGGGGAGCGGCCGCGGGGGGGCGGCGCACGGCTCAGCGGGTGAGCGCGCCGGTCGCGGGCTCGTCGACGGCCTGGGCGGGGCTGATGACGACGCCGACCGGCATGCCGGTCTTCTCGAGGTTGAGCAGCTGGCTGACGGTGACGAACTGGTAGCCCTGGGCGATGAGCTGGTCGAACATGGCCGGCATGGCGGCGATGGTCGGCGGGTGGATGTCGTGGGCGAGCATGATGGCGCCGGGGCGGGCGCCGCTGACCAGGCGGCTGGTGACGACCGAGGCGCCGGGGCGGCGCCAGTCCTGGGGATCGACCGACCACATGATGGTCGAGTAACCGAACTCGGCGAACATGAGCTGCTTGATGCGGGTGTTGATGGCGCCGTAGGGCGGGCGGATCAGGTGCGGGCGGTAGTTGGCGGCGGCCATCAGGGCGTCCTCGCTGGAGCGCAGTTCCTGGCGGATCTGGGCGTCGGACAGGCTGGTCAGGCTCGGGTGGTTCCAGGTGTGGTTGGCGACCTCGTGGCCCTCGGCGATCATGCGCCGGATGATCTGCGGGTAGGCGCGCGCGTTCTTGCCGATGACGAAGAAGGTGCACTTGACGTTGCGCTCGCGCAGCAGGTCGAGCAGCTTCGGCGTCAGCGTCGGGTGCGGGCCGTCGTCAAAGGTCATGGCCAGCACCTTGGCGGTCGTGGTGACCGACGAGTAGCTGATCTTCACCCCGGCGGGCGGCACGGGCGGCAGGGTCGAGGGACGGTTGATGCGACGCGTCAGAGGGTTGTTCTGAACGGCGACCGCGCGGGTGGGCTGAGCCGCCAGTTGCGGTTGCGGCGGCTGCGGCGGGTTGTGCGAGCAGCCGGCGCCGCCCAGAAGAATGCCGAACCAGAGGCTGAGGTACATGCGGGAAGAGGTCACGCGCGCACTATGCGAGGCTGCAGGCCTTTCGCAAAGCTGGAAATGAAGGCGACATGAAATTCCCGGTCGGTCGGCGGAGCCTGGCATTCGGCATTGAAATCCGCCCGGGTTCCAGCGTTTTATGGAGACCATGTCCGTTTCCACGTCTCTCCCGCATCCGTCTGCCGGTCAGCGCGCCCCTGCGGCCGAAGCTTCTTCGCCTGTCGATCCGCAGATCGAAGGCGGACCCGCGGCCTCGCTCAGTCGCCGCGGCTTTTTCGAGACGCTCGGCCTGGCTTCGCTGACCGCCGCGCTCGGCGCCGAGATCGTCTTTGCCGACCGCCTGCCGGCCGGGCTGATTCCGGTGGCGCTCGGGCAGGGGACGGAACCCTTTGCGATTGCCGGCAAGGAGGGGTTGGTCGTGCTGAATGACCGACCGATCATTGCCGAGACCCCGGCGCACCTGCTTGATGACGCGGTCACACCGGCCAAGCATCTGTTTGTGCGCAACAACGGCCACGCGCCGGCCCCGGAGACGATCGATCCGGAAACCTGGACCCTTGAGATCGCTGGTGAGAGCTGCCTGCGGCCGACCACTTTCACGCTCAAGGAGCTCAAGGCCAAGTTTCCGCAGCACTCGGTGCAGATGGTGCTCGAATGCGCCGGCAACGGTCGCGGCGAGTTCAATCCGCCCACCTCCGGCACGCAATGGACCACGGGTGCCGTCGGCTGTCCGCGCTGGACCGGCGTGCGCCTGCGCGACGTGCTGGAGCACTGCGGCATCAAGCCGGATGCGGTTTACCTCGGCTACTACGGTGCCGATCTGCATCTGTCCGGCGACCCCAAGAAGGTGACGATCTCGCGCGGCGCGCCGCTGCGCAAGGCCCTGGAGGACGAAACCCTGCTGGCCTTCGCCCTGAATGGCGAACCCATCCCCTGGCAGAACGGTCACCCGCTGCGCCTCGTGTTCGGCGGCTGGCCCGCCTCCACCTGCGGCAAGTGGCTGAAAAAACTCGTCGTCCGCGACCGCGAGCACGACGGCGAAAAAATGACCGGCGATTCTTACCGCATGCCGCGTTATCCGGTCGCTCCGGGCACCAAGGTGCCGGACGAGGACATGGTCATCATCGAGTCCATGCCGGTCAAATCGCTGATCACCTTTCCCAAGTCAGGCGTCAGCCAGCCGCTGGCCGAGCCGCTGCGCGTGCGCGGCCACGCCTGGGCGGGGGAATCGAAGGTGGCGGAAGTCTGGCTGTCGCTCGATTTCGGCTCGACCTGGCAGCGCGCCACGTTGGACCAACCGGTCAACCGTTATGCCTGGCAGCAGTGGCGCGCCGAGTTGCGCCTGCCGAAGAAGGGTTATTACGAGGTCTGGGCGCGCGCGACCGATGACCAGGGCCGCGCGCAGCCGATGATCCTGCCCGGCTGGAATCCCAAGGGGTATCTGAACAACACCTGCCACCGCATCGCCGTCCAGGCTGTCTGACCATGCACCGTTTCTCCCTGCTGCTCGCCTTTTCCGTCGCCCTCGCCGCCCCGGCCGCGGACGAGGTGCCGCTCGATCCCGCCACCGGCATGAAAATGGCGCCGGACTGGGAGATCGTCCGCAACCACTGCGTCATCTGCCATTCGCCGCAGACCTTCCTGCAACAGCGCGGCACCGAGTCGACCTGGACGGATGTGGTCGCCTGGATGCAAAAGCACGGCGGCCTGTGGAAACTCGATCCGGCGGTGGAAAAGACGATTGTCGGGTACCTGGCGGCCAACTACGGCCCGGGCGATCACTTCCGGCGCGCGCCGATCCCGCCCAGCCTGATGCCGCCCAACCCCTACGCCACCGAGGCCCGGCTCGAAGCCGAGGCGAAGCGCCGCGAGGGCAAGATCCCGACCGCGCCGCCGCCTTCCGGGAAATGACACCCGTCGCCCTCATCACCGGCGGTCAGGGCGTGCTCGCCACGGCCCTGCGCGCCGAGTTGGAGGCCCAGCACTGGCAGGTCCACGCCCCGGGGCGTGACGCGTTGGATGTCACCGATGCTGCCGCCGTGCGCGCCGGGATTGATGGCCTGCCGCGACTCGATCTGCTCGTCCACAACGCCGGGTTCCTGCGCGACGCCCCGCAGGCGCGGATGAGCGAGGCCGATTTTGCCGCCGTGCTGGAAGTGCATTTGCGCGGGGCCTTTCTCTGCGCGCGCGCCGCCCTGCGGCCGATGCTGCGCCAGGGTGGCGGCCACCTCGTTTTTGTCGGCTCGTTCAGCGCCCTCTCGGGCCCGGCTGGGCAGGCCAACTACGCCGCCGCCAAGGCCGGCCTCATCGGCCTGGCCCAGAGCTTGGCCGCCGAGTACGGCGCCCGCGGCATCCGCGCCAACGTCGTGCTGCCCGGCCTGCTGGAAACGCCGATGTCGGCGCCCCTGCTGGCCGACCCCGAACGCCGCCGCCGCGCCCTCGCCGCCCACACGCTCGGCCGCTTCAACACCCCGGCCGAGGCCGCCCGCTTCATCGCCTTCCTGCACAGCCTGCCGCACACGAGCGGCCAGGTCTTCAGCCTCGACAGCCGCATCCAACCCTGGACCTGAGACTGTGGCCCGCCGAGTGTCGCCGCCGTGGCACAATCGCGCCATGTGCCGTCGCTAATGTGCCAAAATGGCGTCGCAATGTGGCCAATGACAGCAGGGTTCGAAATCGGTTCATGATCGAATTTCATTGACATTCAATGCATTAAGAAATGGCGGGGGCGCTTGGCACGGCGCCTGCCAAGGAGAATGGCAAAATCCCCTCTTCTCAACCTTTCCCTCCAACCCACCCATGAGCAAAATCCTCGGCATTGACCTCGGCACCACCAACTCCTGCATGGCCGTCCTCGAAGGCGGCAAGGCCACGGTGCTGGAAAATTCGGAAGGCGCGCGCACCACGCCGTCGATCGTCGCCTTCACCAAGAGCGGTGAGCGCGTGGTCGGCCAGGCTGCCAAGCGCCAGGCGGTGACCAACCCGCGCAACACGGTGTTCTCGGTGAAGCGCCTGATGGGCCGCAAGTTCAGCGAGCTGACCGAGGCCGACAAGCGCCTGCCTTACAAGATCGTTGAGGCCGCCAATGGCGACGCCCACGTGCAGGTCGAGGTCGGCGGCGAGACGAAGACCTACTCGCCCCAGGAAGTCAGCGCCATGATCCTGGCCAAGCTGAAGGCCGACGCCGAGGCCAAGCTGGGTGAAACGATCACCGACGCGGTCATCACCGTGCCGGCCTACTTCAACGACAGCCAGCGCAACGCCACCAAGGCCGCCGGCGAGATCGCCGGCCTGAATGTGCGCCGCATCATCAACGAGCCGACCGCGGCCGCCCTGGCCTACGGCCTCGACAGCAAGTCGGACGAGAAGGTCGCGGTCTATGACCTTGGCGGCGGCACCTTCGACATCTCCGTGCTGGAGATTGGTGACGGCGTCTTCGAGGTGCTGGCCACTGATGGCGACACCCACCTCGGCGGCGACGACTGGGACAACACGCTCATCACCTGGATCGTCAACGAGTTCAAGACCGACAGCGGCATCGACCTGAGCGGCCAGCCGGACGCGCTGCAGCGCATCAAGGAGGAGGCGGAAAAGGCCAAGATCGCCCTCAGCTCCAGCCAGAGCTACGACATCAACCTGCCCTTCATCACCGCCGATCAGACCGGGCCGAAGCACATCATGAAGACCCTGACCCGGGCGAAGATGGAGCAGCTCACCGACAGCCTGTTCGAGCGCACCACCAAGCCTGTGCGCGAGTGCCTGGCCGCCGCCAAGCTCGACGCCAGCAAGATCGACGAGCTGGTGCTCGTCGGCGGCATGACGCGCATGCCCAAGGTGGTTGAAACCGCCCGCAAGCTCGCCGGCAAGGACCCGCACCAGGGCGTCAACCCGGATGAAGTCGTCGCCATCGGTGCGGCCATCCAGGGCGGCGTGCTCAAGGGCGACGTCAAGGACGTGCTGCTGCTCGACGTCACCCCGCTCACCCTCGCCATTGAGACCGCCGGCGGCGTCGCCACGCCGATGATCCCGCGCAACACGACGATCCCGAAGAAGCACAGCCAGATCTTCTCGACCTACGCCGACCAGCAGCCGGGCGTGGAAATCGTCGTGCTCCAGGGCGAGCGGCCGATGTCGAAGGACAACAAGGTGCTCGGCACCTTCAAGCTCGACGGCATCCCGCCGATGCCGCGCGGCGTGCCGCAGATCGAGGTCACCTTCGACATCGATGCCAACGGCATCCTGCACGTCTCCGCCAAGGAAAAGACCACCGGCAAGGAGCAGAAGATTTCCATCCAGGGCAGCTCCGGCCTCAGCCAGGAGGAGATCGAAAAGGCCAAGCGCGACGCCGAGGAGCACGCCGAGGAGGACCGCAAGCGCAAGGAATCCGTCGAGATCAAGAACAAGGCCGACAGCCTCACCTACGAGATTGAGAAGACCCTCAAGGAGTGGGAGGGCAAGGTGCCGGCCGACCAGCTCACGCCGATCACCGACAAGCTCGCCACCCTCAAGTCGGCCATCGAGGCCAACGACACCGAGGCGATGAAGACCCAGACCGAGGAGATCGAAAAACTCTTCGCCGCCGCCTACCAGGCCGCCGCGGCCGCCGGTGCCGGCGCCCCCGGCGCGGGTGGCATGCCCGACATGGGCGCCGCCGACACCGCCAGTGCCGAGCCGAAGGACAAGGGCAAGGTCGTCGATGCCGACTTCGAAGTCGTCGACAAGGACAAGGACAACAAGTGAGTTCCCGCCGCATGGTGTCTGTCCGCCAGTCGCTGCCGCTTCGGCAGTCGCAAGCCCTCCCCGGGTCGCCGCCTCGCGGCGCTCTTGGGCTGCCGCCGTCCCCAGGGCTTGCCTTGGCCGCGGCTCTGGTGCTGTCCGCCTGCGGCCAGCGGGAGTCAGCAGCAACCAACACCGATGTCCCCAAACCTATCGCAACATCTGATGCGCAGATCGAGCGGGCCGTTGAGGATGCTTTGACATCTCCGGGGCCTTCCACCTCGACGAAATCCGATGTGCAAGCCGGGCTCAAAGCGCAGGCTGAGGAGATTCTAGCCAAGTACCCAAACAAGAACGCTCAGGACCTGCTGACCGTTCCGGAGGTGGTTGAAGCGTTCAAAGCTGGCATGACGAAGCTCTCCAAGGACAAAAAGCTGTTGGACCAGCTCAAGAGCACTGCGGGGATAGTGGCGGAGATGAAGGGCCTTTCGAGTGAACCTGGCACTTTTAACCTCAATTTTGACATCAAAAGCTACGATCATGTTCGCAAGTCACGTCTGCTCCAAGCGGTCTTATCGGAGGATCCGAAGCAGATCGTTCGCTTCATGACAGAAGAAATTGGCGAGGCGGTGCCGGAGCTGAGCTTTGAGGGCGCCGAGCGCGCCTCCAACGGTGTCTCCATCAAGGCAAACCCGCCGCCCGCCCAATAACCCTTTCCCCCACCGAGAACCAAGAACTCCCAACCGAGAACCGAGAACTCCTAGAATTTTCCGCCCGGCCGCCGTGCCCCACCC
>JAEYYS010000042.1 GCA_023428335.1 Verrucomicrobiota bacterium
GGCCACCGAGCGGGAAGCCCTCCTCATCCTTGCCGGTGATGGGCTTGCCGGTTTCTTCATCCTTCATCACAGTGCCCTCCTTACTGAAGCTGAGGCTGAAATTGAAGACGACGTTGGCAACCGACCCGGGAACCTGGGCCAGAGCGGGGGAGGCGGCCGAGAAGATCAGGCCGGCGAGGAGGAGCGATGTTTTCATGGGAGACACGGGGCAGAATTGAAGCATCGGAAAAGCTCCGACGTTTCTTTACCATACACTAAAGCAAGGCCTTTGTGACAGGCTTTTTCGTGCCAATGGCATTTTATCCGCCTCACGCCATTTCCCTTGCCGGCCCGGGCCGCTTCTCCATGGTAGCAGCCCCGCCATGAGCAAAGCCCCCATCACCGTTGCAGTCACCGGCGCCGCCGGCCAGATTGGTTATTCCCTCCTCTTCCGCATCGCCTCCGGCGCCCTCTTCGGCCCGGACCAGCCGGTCAACCTGCGCCTCATCGAGCGCAACGACGAGAAGGCGCTGAGCGCGCTCAACGGCGTCTGCATGGAGCTCGATGACTGCGCCTTCCCGCTGCTGCAGGGCATCACCCCGACCGCCGACCTCGACGAAGGCTTCAAGGGCGTCAACTGGGCCATCCTGGTCGGCTCGGTGCCGCGCGGCCCCGGCATGGAGCGCAAGGACCTGCTGAAGATCAACGGCGGCATTTTCACCGGCCAGGGCAAGGCCATCGAAAAGAACGCCGCCGGTGACGTGCGCGTGCTGGTCGTGGGCAACCCCTGCAACACGAACTGCCTGATCGCCATGAACAACGCCAAGGGCGTGCCCTCCGACCGCTGGTTCGCCATGACCCGCCTCGACGAAAACCGCGCCAAGAGCCAGCTCGCCGCCAAGTCCGGCGCCCACCACAGCACGGTCACCAACATGACGATCTGGGGCAACCACAGCGCCACCCAGTACCCCGACTTCTTCAACGCCAAGATCGGCGGCAAGCCGGCCACCGAGGTAATCAGCGACCACGACTGGCTCAAGGGCGAGTTCATCAGCACGGTCCAGCAGCGCGGCGCCGCCATCATCAAGGCGCGCGGCCTGTCCTCCGCCGCCTCGGCCGCCAACGCCGCCTGCGACACGGTGTTCAGCCTCACCCGCCCGACCCCGGCCGGCGACTGGACCAGCGTCGCCGTCTGCAGCGATGGCAGCTACGGCATCGCCAAGGGCCTGATGTTCTCCTTCCCGATCCGCACCGACGGCGCCAAGTGGGAGATCGTCCAGGACGTGCCGGTCAACGACTTCAGCCGCGCCAAGATTGAAGCGACGGAAACCGAGCTCAAGGAAGAGCGCGCCGCCGTCCAGGAACTCGGCCTCATCTGATCCCCGCCCCTTCGCCCGTGCCGCGCCCCACGTGCGGCACGGGCTTTTTTGTGCCAACCCGCGCCTCCCGCGCCACGTTTCTCCTGCATGCCCTCCAACGTCCTCGGCACGCCCCTGCAGGGCTGCTGCCAAAATCCCCTCACCGGCTTTTACCGCGATGGCTACTGCCGCACCGGCCCGGAGGACCGCGGCCTGCACACGGTCTGCGCGGTGATGACCGCCGATTTCCTCGCCTTCAGCCAAGCCCGCGGCAACGATCTCAGCACGCCGGTGCCGGAATACGATTTTCCCGGCCTGCAACCCGGCGATCGCTGGTGCCTCTGCGTCGCCCGCTGGGCCGAGGCCCTGGAGGCCGAATGCGCCCCGCCCGTGGTGCTGGAAGCCACCCACGTGCACGCCCTGGAATTTGTCGACCTCGAGGATCTGCGCGCCCACGCGGCCGTCTGAGCCGCGCCTTCCAACGCCAGTGACGCGAAGGCGGAGTCGCCTCACACCAGCCCCAGAATCCAGCCTTCGACCCGGGCCGACGCGCGTTCCTCAACGGACAACGGCGGCTCAAACCAAGCCTCCAGGCGACCTTCCGCGTCCGCCTCCGCCAGGGTCCGTGCCAGCGTCCAGGCATCGTGCTGATCCGGGGTACGGCCGTCGCGCGGCCCTTCGCGGTTCCACAGCGAGGGATAACCCTCCACCAGCACACTAACGCCCTCGACCGGCTGCCAGCCGTCAAAGGGCCAGACCTGCAATCTCGGCAGCGCCTGCCGCAGGCGCCAGAGCCAGGGCAGGCCGGCATGGGTCGAACTGGCGACACTGCCGGGCACGCCAAAATGGAAGGGCGACTTCGCCCGCGCTCGACGGTCGCACCAACGCCGCCAGCGCGCCTCGCCGCTCCGTCGACGACCGCCAACCGCCTGCCGCAGGTCGGCGACCCGCGCTCCCGGTTGATCCGTCGGCCAGTGCCGGACAAAATCGTCCACCACCGCCCGCCAGTCGTGTTGGAGGCCGTGCGCGTCAACGTAGGCCAGCGGCAGGGAGAACGCATGGTCAATGGCCACCAACGTCGGCGGTCCCGTGCACAGCTCGGTCTCCAGCCACAAGGCCAGGCTACGCCGGCTCCAATGATGTCCGTTGGCCGGCCTTTTTTCGACCGGCTCAGCGCCGGGCACCGCTTCATAGACACGCAATCCCGTCAGACCTGTCTCCGGCGTCGCAGCGCCGGAGTAATCGATGCCAAGGTGACGGGCAAAGCGGGACATGGCTCAGGCCGGCTGCCAGGTGTGCGCGAATTCGTGACCGGCCAGCCAGGCGTCCTCGACGCGCGAGCGGCGCAGGGCGTCGCCGACATAATGCAGGCCGGGCGGCAGGGGCGGCAGATGCAGCCCGCCCTCGCTGCGGGCGTAGCGCCAGCGATGGCCGAGCCCTTCGACGAAGGCTTCCGCTGGCAGACCCCAAACCGTCTCCACCGCCTCGCGCAGCAGTCCGGGGATCTCGGCCGCAGGGCGCTCCAGATGGGTACGACTGAAGGCTTCGCCGGCATGGCCCACGAGGACCGTGCAATCCGCCGCGACACGCCCCGGCTTGTGGTTTTCGCAGGCGCTCCAGGCCAGGTCCGCTGCCGGATCGCGCACGGCATAGGCTTCGCGGGTGCGCCCCAGCCAGTCGCCGCGGTAGACGAGCACGGCGGCGAGGCAGGGAATGTCATCGCCCCCGGCCTGTACATCGAACAGCTTCGCCGTCTGCGGCCAGGGGGCTGTGCTGATCACCGCGTCATACGCCCCACCCTCGACGCGCAGCAGGCCGCGCGCCTCGGCGACCGTCACCTCCGTGCGAATCTCCAGCCCTTCGGCGAGGGCGCGCACCAGCCGGCTGTTGCCGTCGCGATGAAACCAACGGCCATCGTCCGGCAGGATGCGGCCGCTGCCGTCAAGCACCGGGGCCTGCAGCCGCAGCAACGCCTCGCCGCAGGCGAAACGCGCCGCCTCGGCGAATCGCGAATCCCGCAGGGTGAAGAACTGGGCGCCGTGATCGACGACCTGGCCCTGCCAGCGCTTGGTCGCACAGCGACCCCCGCAACCGCGCGACTTTTCGAGGATCGTCACGCGCGCCCCGCGCTCGGTCAGACCGCGCGCCGCGGCGATCCCGGCGAGGCCGGCGCCGATCACGGCGATGTAGAGGTGGCGAAGATCATTCACATCTAGGCTTACGCCGCCGCCGCCAGGTCGGAGTCGTCCGGCAGCCAGGACGGGAACGGATCCTCCAGCTTCGCCCAGGCCTGTGGCCCGGCGGCGAACTCGGCCTCGGTCAGCAGCGCCGCCTCAAACAGGGCGCTCAAGGCCTGCGCATCGAGCCCGCGTCCGATGAGCACCAGTTCGGTGCGGCGATCCCCATACAGACCCTGCTGCTGGGCGCGAATCTCCGCCCGCGCGACCTCGTCCTCCGGCCACTCGGCTTCATCGACCGCGCTCCAGAAAAAGCCGAAGGCGCGGGTGTCGCGCAGCACGCCGGCCTGCGACACAAAACCGGCCAGTTCCATGCGCGTGGCCAGCCAGAACAGGCCCTTGGCCCGAATGACACCCGGCCAGGGCGCGCGCAGCAGATCCTGAAAGCGACGGGGATGAAAGGGCCGCCGTGCGCGAAACACCCAACTGCCGATGCCATATTCCTCGGTCTCCGGGGTGTGGCCGGCCAGCGAATCCAGCCAGCCTTCGCTCTGCTCGGCCTCGCTCATGGCAAAGAGTCCGGTGTTGAGCACGGCCGCCAATGGCACCTGGCTGTGCTGCGTCAGATGTACGCGTGCCTTCGGATTGAGCGCCCGGATGATGGCCTGCACCTGCTGCAGTTCCTCCGCGCTGACGGCATCGGTCTTATTGATGAGGATGACGTTGGCGAACTCGATCTGGTCGGTCAGCAGATGCGCCAGCGTGCGGCCATCCTCCGCCCCCAGCGCAAGCCCGCGATCCTGCAGGTCCTCGGTGCTGTGGTAATCCTCCAGGAAATTGCGCGCATCGACCACGGTCACCAGGGTGTCGAGCCGGGCGAGGTCGTTCAGGCAGCGGCCCGACTCGTCGGTGAAGCTGAAGGTCTCCGCCACCGGCATGGGCTCGGAGACGCCAGTCGACTCAATGAGCAGGGCGTCAAAGCGGCCCTCCTGGGCAAGTCGGGCGACCTCGCGCAGCAGGTCCTCGCGCAGGGTGCAGCAGATGCAGCCGTTGCTCATCTCGATCATCTTTTCCTCGGTGCGCGACAACTCGGCGCCGCCGTGGGCGACCAAGCGGGCGTCGATGTTGACCTCGCTCATGTCGTTGACGATGACCGCCACGCGCCGGCCCTCGCGGTTGCGCAGCAGATGATTGAGCAGGGTGGTTTTGCCGGCGCCAAGGAAGCCGGAGAGAACGGTGACAGGCAGGGGTGTCATGGGACTGCACGAATCCCTGCACCGCTAAATAACGCAAGTAAATTGCGTTATTATTTTACCGTGCGAGACCACCCCTGCAGGTGGGGCAACCCGTCCGCACGGCGCCGGGTTGGCGTGCGCCACCCCAACCTTGACGATCTGGGACAGACCGCCCCGCCCGACGTCGATCCTGCTAGCAGCCAAACAGCCGCCGGTGGTTTTCGACGAGCTGCGCCTCCAGCACTTCCAGCGGTTCCGGGCGCACGCGCGCCAGCAGTTCCAGACTGACGCGCAGGTTGCCCGGTGAGTTGAGCCCGTTCGGCAACGACTCAAGTTCAAGCTCCGCCGGCGGTGCCATGTCGGGGGCGTCGGTTTCGATCAACAGTCGCTCCAGAGGCACCTGGCGAAACACCGCCAGTCGGTCAGCCTTGGCCGGATGGCCGAACCACGGCGACACTGAAAAGTAGGCCCCGAGACGGGCAAAAATCGGCACCAGCTCGACCGGCCCGCCATAGGAGTGCAGCAGGAAACCGCGCCCGGGCCGCGGCGACTCGCGCAACAGTTCCTCCAGCAAACCCCAGGCGCGCAGGCAATGGATGGTCGCCGGCCGCTGCAGGCGCACTGCGAGAGCCAACTGCGCGACAAAACACTGCCGCTGCGCCGGCAGATCGGGATCTCGCATCCAGCGGTCGAGCCCGAACTCGCCAACCCCCGCCTCGGGAAACTGTCGCAGCCAGTCCTCCAGTTCCTCCAGCCAGTCCGGCCCGCACCCGTCGAGATGCCAGGGATGCAGCCCAAAGGCTGGCTGCACACGTGCCTCGGCCCGCGCCAGTGCCGCCACCGCGGGCCAATCGGCCGCACGCGTGCCGTTGACCACCATGCCGGCGATGTCGTGGCGCGGCAGGTCGGCGAGCATCGACGCGCGCCAGGGATCCAGGCGCGGGTCGTGCAGGTGGTTGTGGGCGTCGAAGAGCATGAAGGATCGGCCTTTCGGCAGGCAGAAGAGCCTGAGCCAGCATGCCCGCCGCGCGGACCGCCTGCAAGGTTGACTCGCCGTCGCCGAACCGGTTCACTGCCGGCATGCGCCCGCTGCTTTTCGCCCTGCTTTTGTCCGCACCCGCCGCAGCGGACGTCTTTGATCCGGCAGGCCTGGCTGCGCTCGACACCGTGCTCGAACAGGCCGCGGCCAAACGAACCCCGCCCGGAGCCGTGCTCTGGCTGGAGTGCGACGGCCAAAGCCACACGACCGTCGTGGGCGCCCGCGCCCTGCAGCCGGTGCGCGAGGCGATGACGCTCGACACGCTCTTCGATGCCGCCTCGCTCACCAAGGTCGTCGCCACCCTGCCCTGCGTGCTGGCGCTTGCCGAAGAGGGCCGACTGCGCTTCGACGATCCCGTCGTCCGCCACCTGCCGGAGTTCGCCGGCGGTCGCGACGTCCTGCTCCGTCACCTGCTGACCCACACCTCGGGCCTGCCCGCCGGTGTGCCCAGGGAGCCGGCTTGGAGCGGCTACGACGAGGGTGTTCGCCGCGCTCTCGCCTGCCTGCCTGAGGCGCCTCCCGACACGCGCTTCCGCTACAGCGACGTGAACTTCATCCTGCTCGGCGAGATTGTCCGCCGCGCCAGTGGCCGGTCGCTCGATGCCTACGCGCGCCAGCGAATCTTCGCGCCGCTGGGCATGGAGTCCACCGGCTTCAGCCCGCCCGAAGACTGGCGGCCGCGCATCGCACCGACCGAAAAGGAGGAGACCGGCAACCTGCTGCGCGGGGTCGTGCACGATCCCACCGCGCGGCGCATGGGCGGGGTCGCCGGTCACGCCGGCCTGTTCACCAACGCCGCCGATCTAGCCCCCTACGCCCGCATGTGGCTGAACGGCGGCGAACTCGCCGGCGTGCGCGTCCTGCAAACCACCAGTCTGGAAGCCGCGCAACGGCTGCAAACGCCGGCCACCCTGCTCGAGCGGCGCGGCCTCGGCTGGGATCTCGACAGCCCGTTCAGCCGCCCGCGCGGCGCACACTTCCCGCTCGGCTCCTTCGGCCACACCGGCTTCACCGGCACCAGCCTGTGGCTCGATCCCCACTCGCGCAGCTTCGTCGTCTTCCTCAGCTCGCGCCTGCACCCGGACGGCGGCGGCAGTGTGCGCGATCTTTACGAGGCGGTGGGTACAGCGGCCGCCAAGGCCCTGAAGGGCATCGACTGGACCCAGGCGCCCGTCGTGCTGCGCCCACGCCAGCCCGACGAGGTGCCGACCGTGCTCAACGGCATCGATGTCCTGAAGCGCGACGGCTTTGCGCCGCTGGCTGGCAAGCGGGTCGGCCTGATCACCAATGCCACCGGCATCACTGCCGAGCGCCACAGCACGATCGATGTCCTCAAGGCGGCGCCAGGGGTGCAGCTGCTCGCACTGTTCAGTCCCGAACACGGCATCCGCGGCGAGCTCGACCAGGAAAAGATCGGCGACAGCAGGGACGCGAAAACCGGCCTGCCGGTGTTCAGCCTGTATGGCGAGCGGCGGGCACCCTCGGAAGTGCAGTTGCGCGAACTCGACGCCCTGGTGTTCGACATCCAGGACATCGGCTGCCGCTTCTACACCTACATCTCCACCCTGCGCCTCTGCCTGGAAGCCGCCGCCAGACGCGGCATTCCCTTTTTCGTGCTCGACCGCGTCAATCCGGTCGGCGGCACCGCCGTCGAAGGGCCGGCCGTGCTCAACCAGGAAACCTTCACCGCCACCCATGCCATCGCCCTGCGCCACGGCATGACCACCGGCGAACTGGCGCGAATGATGAACGCCGAACGCCGCCTCGGTGCCGACCTGCGTGTCATTGCCGTCGAAGGCTGGCGCCGCGGCCAGCTTTTCGACGAGACCGGCCTGCCCTGGCAGAATCCCTCGCCCAACATGCGCAACCCCACCGCCGCCCTGCTCTACCCCGGCATCGGCCTGCTGGAATTTTCCATCAGCGTCGGCCGCGGCACCGACACACCATTTGAAATCCTCGGTGCGCCCTACGTCGACGACCTGCGCCTGGCCCACGAGTTGAACCGGCTCGGCCTGCCCGGCCTGCGCTTCCTGCCCATGCGTTTCACCCCGACCGCCAGCATCTTCAAGGACCAGCGCTGTGCCGGCGTGCGCCTGAGCGTCACCGACCGCCGCGCCCTCGAACCCGTGCGCACCGGTCTGGCCATCGCCGCCACCCTGCAGCGCCTTTACCCGGGCAAGTTTGACGTCGCCAAGGTCGGCACCTTGCTCAACCACCGCGGCCTGCTCGAGGCCCTGCGTGAGGGCCAACCGCTGCACTGGCAGGCCGAGACCGAGGCCTTCCGCGCACGGCGCCGGCCCTTCCTGATCTACGGCGAATAAACCCGGTTGCCGGCAGCGCCGGAACCGGGCAGCATGCTAGGCATGGACCCCGCGATCGTCCGCCATCCCCTGGCCCGGATTCATCTGACCGCCCTGCGCGACGCCGACACGCCGCCGGCGCGATTCCGCTGGCACCTGCACCGGCTGGCGGAAATCCTGTTCTGGCAGGCCAGCGCCGACCTCGACACCGCCGCCGTGCGCGTGCAGACCCCACTCGCCGAGACCGAGGGCGCCAGCTTCGCCCGCCCCGTGGTCCTCGTTCCCATCCTGCGAGCCGGACTCGGTCTGGAAGAAGCGGTCCTACCGCTCGTGCCCGAAGCCGTGGTGGCCCACCTGGGCATCGCCCGCGACGAGGCCACCGCCAAGCCGGTCTCCTACTACGCCAAGTTGCCGCCCGTACTGGCCGAGGCCGACGTCTTCCTGCTCGACCCCATGCTGGCCACCGGCGGCAGTGCCGTCTGCGCGCTCAACCAACTCAAGGCCGCTGGCGCCAGACGCCTGCGCTTCGTC
>JAEYYS010000074.1 GCA_023428335.1 Verrucomicrobiota bacterium
GGTTCGCGCCGGGCACGCGTCTGCTGTCGGTCGGTTTCCGCAGTCACTGGCCGGATGGCTCACCCCTCTTGAGCGTCGGACTCAACTGCGTGCTGGACGCGCCGGCCTTGCGCAGCGCCAGCCTCCGACTGTTCCGCCAGGTGCATGGCGGTCGCCGGGTGGTGACTTACCGCGAGGCCATCGCGCCGTCCACCCGAGCCGCTGCCGACTGGGCCGCGCATGATGCCGCCTTTCTGGCCTGGCTGGCGGTGTGCCTGCAAACCCTGGCCGACGCTGGTGTCGGACTTGCCGCACGCGCGGATCGCAATCGTCGCCTCAGCGATCAACTGCTCGATTGGCTGAACGCCCTGCCACCGGAACAAGCCACCCCTTCCCTGCCTCCCGACTTCCCGCTCGGTCCGCGCCGGGCCGAGCAACTGCTGCGCGAGCATCTCGGGCTCGGCCTGCGCGAGTTTCTGGATAAGCGCCGCCTCAACAACGCCCGCGACCGCGTGCTGGCGGACGTTGAGCCGCTCAAAGCCATCGCCTTCAGCCTCGGCTTCCGCCACGCCTCGCACTTCACCGCCTGGTTCCGTCGCCACACCGGCCAATCCCCCTCCGCCTGCCGCTCCGGCAGCACGGAGGCGGTTTGACTCGGTTCTCGGTTCGGCGGCGTAGCAGCAACGGCGCAGCGGGGCCCTACCCTTCGTCATTCGTCATTCGCCCCCTCACACTCTCCCCCTCAATCCAGCGTGGCGGGATCATGATCTGGCGGGGCACGGCGGGCACGCCGCGTTCGTTTTGCGAGAGCTGGGTGACCACCAGATCGACCGCTGCCGCGGCCAGGTGGTCGCGCTGCTGGTAGATGCCGGCCAAGCCGGCCATGCGCGGGGTCCAGTCGTGGGCGACGAAGCCGATGTCCTCCGGCACGCGCAGGCCGAGCCGGCGCAGCCAGGCGGGCACATGGGTGTCGAAGGTGATCAGGGCATCGGGTTGATGCGCCTTCATCCAGCCGGCGAACACCTCGTAGCCGCGGCTGATGTCGTTGCTGGGAAACAGCAGCAGCGGCACACGCTCGTTCTCCGGCAGGTCCTGCTGCCAATGGAACAGGCCGCCGCTGTAGCCGAACTGCGAGCGGTTGACAATCCACTGGGTCACCGCCACGCCGATGCGCCGGTAGCCGCGCGCCGCCAGTTCTCGGGCTGCGGTCTGGATGCCGAGCGTCATGTTGCCGGCACACATGTGCAGCGCCGGCTCGCGCATGGCGTAACCAAAAGCAACTGATGCGAAAGGCGAATAATCGAGGCGGGCGCAGGGCAACTGCAGGCTTTGCGGTGAAACGATCACGCCCTCGATGCCGCGGGCGTGCAGGATCTTTTGCAGCCTGCGCGGCGTCAAGCCATCGCGACCGAGCCAGAATTCCTCAACCTCGTAGCCATGGCCCTGCGCGCGCCGGCGGATGTCCTCGATCGGCACGTACTGGTAGGACGGCGTCAGCAGGCCGTCCTGCGGCACCTGCTCGCGCAGGACGGCGATGACCGCACGGATGCGCACCTGCTTGCGTGCGCGCACCAGGCCCATCAGGCGCGCCAGATGCGGGTCGGGCTGGTACTCGAGCGCCTGCGCCGCGGCGAGGATGCGGTCGCGGGTCGCCTCCGCCACCCGCGCCTGGCCGCGCAGGGCGCGCGACACGGTCATCACCGAAACGCCGGCGGCGCGGGCAATGTCCTGGAGGCTGGCGGGCGAGGCGGCCATGACCACCGCTAGCACAGCGCGGCCGGGGCGCGCCGGAAAAACGCGGACTTGAGAGGCGCCTTCCCGGTTGATCTCACGCAGCCGCCGCCTTTGCTGATGGCTCATGCACCTCTTCTCCGCCCCGCTTCAAGACCGTCTGCACCAGGCCGGCATCCTCGCCGTGCTCATCTTGGAGGATGCCGACGACGCCGTGCCGCTGGCGCGCGCGCTGTTCGAAGGCGGCATCCGCGCCATGGAACTGACCCTGCGCACGCCGGCCGCCCTGGAGGCCCTGCGCCGGATCCGCGCCGAGGTGCCGGAAATGATCGCCGGGGCCGGCACCCTGCTGCGGCCCGACCAGGTCGATGCCGCCCAGGCGGCCGGCGCGGCCTTCGGCGTGGCACCGGGCTGCAACCCGCGGGTGCTGGAGCATGCGCTCGGCTGCGGCCTGCCCTTCGCACCCGGTGTCTGCACACCGACCGACATTGAACTGGCGCTCGAAACGAACGCCCGGCTGCTGAAATTTTTCCCGGCCGAACCCTGTGGTGGCCTGGCCTACCTGCGCACGGTGGCGGCACCCTTCGCCCACCTCGGCGTGAAATTCATCCCGCTCGGCGGCATCGGTCCGGCCAATGCCGAAGCCTACCTGCGCGAACCCTCGGTGCTCGCCCTCGGTGGCTCCTGGCTGGCACCGCGTGAACTCGTGCAACAGCGCGACTGGGCGACGATTCGCAGCAACGCCCGCGCGGCGGCGGATTTGGTGGCGAAGGTGCGCGGCGGCGCCTGATCAGGCCTGCCACTCCGGCACCGAGCGTGCGATCTTCCACAGCAGGCGATCGAGCACCGCGCCCGTGTCGCTGCCGGGCTGCTCGCGGTTGCGCCGGCGCGTGTTGGCCAGCGCCGTCCAGCACAGGCCCGAGGCCGTGCGCACGGCAAGCGTGCTCGTGCCGGGCAAACTGCCGCCGTGCCACCAGTTTGGGCGGGCGTTGACGCTCCAACCGCGCGCGTAGTTGGGCCCTGCCTCGGTCGGTGTGGTCATGGCGCGCAGGGTCTCCGGCTGCAGCAGGTCGGGCACACCAGGATGGCCATCGGTGTGCACCAAAAAGCGCAGCACCTCCTCGGCACTGGCCAGCCAGCCGCCATGGGCGTCCATGCGCCGGACATTCAAGCCAGGCCGATACGGATCTTCTCCCTTCATCCCATGATACACGACCTCGCCGGGCTGGCGCTCGGCACGGGTGGTGCCGGCCAGGGTCATGGCCGCAGCGCCACAGGGCTTCAGCACCAGTCGACGTGTCGCAGCCTCGTAGGATTCGCCGGTGACGGCCTCAATCAGGCGGCCCAACAGGCAGTAGCCGAAGTTGGAGTAGGCGTAGGTTTCGCCGGGGCGACCTTCCAGCGGCACGGCGCGCAGGGTCCAGGCGATGAGTTCCTCGTGGTTCATCGCGCTCTTTTGAAACATCGGGTCGTTCTTTTTGTTGCCCCAGCCGCCGCTCGTGTGGGTGAGCAGGTGGTGCACGGTGATCTCGCGATGCACCGGTTTCGGCGCCGGAAACTGCGCCAGGCGCCCGTTCGGGCCGAAGACCCGGTCCTCGGGCTTCAACCGGCCCAACTCAAACAGCCGATGCAACACCACCGAGGTGATCGGCTTGGAGACACTGGCGAGGCGAAAGCGATGCTCCGGGGTGCAGGGCTCGCCAGGGGCCGCCTCGCCGAAGGCGGCGCGATACACGACCCTGCCGTGGCGGGCCATGGCAATCGACAGGGCCGGAATGCCGTGTTCGCGGCAGGCCGCCTTCACTTGTTCATCCAGTGCGCCCTGAACGGTTTCACTCAACACCGCTTCCTGCGCTTGCAACGGCGGAACAGCCAAGCCGGCCGCGAGGGCCTGTAAACAACGGCGACGGTTCCAGCCTGCCATGTGATATAAAATACCGCTTTCCCGGCCCCATGGGAAGCCCATTCGATCGTGCATCGACCGATTTTTTCCCGTATCCGCTCCTGCAGAACCTTGCGGGTGCCCGGAAATCGACAAGACCCACGCTCGAATGCTTGGCCGCGGCGCACGTCCATGCTTGACTGACCTGCGCATGACTCCGTCGCCCTCCGCCACCCCTGCCGCCGTCACCACGGCCGGCAAGTGGCTGCGTGCCGACGGCGCCCGCTGGTCGCTACGCGGGGTCAGCTACGGGCCGTTTCGACCCAACAGCCGCGGCGAACCCTTCCCGGACGACGCCCGCCTGGCCGAGGACTTCGCCCGCATCCGCCGACTCGGCTTCAACACGATCCGGGTCTATGAATCGCCCAGCGACGCCGTGCTGACCGCCGCCCGCCACGAGGGCCTGCACCTGCTGGTCGGGATTGCCTGGACCGATCACGTCGATTTTCTGCGCGACCCGGCTTCACGCCAGGCCATCCTCGCTGCCGTGCGGGCCGAGGCGGCGCGCCTGGCCGATCACCCGGAAGTCGCCGCCCTCATCGTCGGCAACGAGATCGAAAAAACCCTCGTGCGCTGGCTCGGGCCGGCGCGGGTGCGAAATTTCCTTGAGGAACTCATCGAGGCCGGCCGCGCCGCGGCACCTCAGCGACTGTTCGCTTACGCCGGCTATCCAAGCACGGAATACCTCATGCCGCGCAACGCGGATTTCGTTGCCTACAACGTCTACCTCGAAGAGCCGGCGGCCCTGCGCGCCTACCTGCTGCTCCTTAAAAATCTTGCGGGCAACAAGCCGCTGTTG
>JAEYYS010000109.1 GCA_023428335.1 Verrucomicrobiota bacterium
ACAGCCACTGGACCGCCTGCATGAGCGTGCTCATGGCCGGCGCCGGTGTCGCCGGCGGCCGGGTTGTCGGGGCCACCGATGCGCGCGCCGAGTACCCGCTCGACCGCCCCATTCATCCCGAAGACATCACCAAGACGGTGTACTACGCCATGGGCATCACCGACCTCGAGGCGAACGACCGGCTCGGCCGCGCCTACTCCCTGCTCGAGGAGGGTCGACCGTTGACCGAACTCTTCGGCTGACCGCTTTCTCATGCACCGCTTCGCTCCCGCCGCCTTCCTGCTCCTTGCCACCGCCGTGTCTGCCGAGGACTGGCCGCAGTTCCGCGGCAGCAACGGCAGAGGCGTCTCATCCTCCACTGGCCTGCCGCGCGAGTTTTCCGCGGAGCACAACCTCGCTTGGAGCGCCCAGGTCGGAGATGGCGTCGGCGCGCCGGTGATCCGCAACGGCCGCGTCTTCACCACGGCGATGACCGAAGCGCAAAAACTCGGCGTCTTCGCCTTCGACGCCGTCAGCGGCGCGCCGGTCTGGCGCACGGAGATCGACACCGGCACGCTGCCGCGCATCACGCCGCCGAACAGTCATGCCGCCTCGACCCCGGCCACCGACGGCACGCGCGTCTTCCTTCATTTCAGCACGATCGGCCTGGTCGCCTTCGACGCCGCCGACGGCCGCGAACTCTGGCGCTACGCCATGCCGCGGCCGGCCTACCTGATGGACTGGGGCGCGGCCGCCTCGCCGGTCGTGCACGACGGCCGTGTGTTCTTCTGCCAGGACGACGACCTGGCGCCCTTCCTGGTCGCCGTCGATGCGGCCACGGGCCGCGAGCTGTGGAAGACCCCGCGCCCGGACATGCTTGCTGGCTATGCCCTGCCGGTGCTGTGCACGGCCAACGGTCGCACCGACCTCGTGGTCGCCGGCAGCGGCAAGCTCAAGGGTTATGATCCCGCCACCGGCCGCGAGATCTGGACCTGCAACAACCTGCTGCGCACGATCATGACCTCGCCGGTCGTGCACGACGACCTCATCTACCTCGCCGTGCAGAGTTACGGCGATTCCACGCGCACGCTGAAGCATGCCCTGCTCGAGTGGCTCGACACCAATCAGGATCGCGTCCTGGCGCGCGCGGAGACGCCGGCGGAATTTCATGCGCGCTTCGATGCCTCCGACACCAACCGCGATGGTCGCCTCGATGCCGGCGAACTCGATACCGCCTTCCAGAGCCCCGACAACATGGCCGCCGGCGGCAACCTCATCCTCGCCGTGCGCGGCGGCGGCACGGGCGATGTCACGAAGACCCACGTGCTGTGGAGTCGCGACGACAAAACACCGTCGAACCTCGCCTCGCCCCTGCTCGCCAGCGGTCGCCTGCACCTGGTGAAAAGCGGTGGCATGGCGAGCTGCTACGACGCCCGTGATGGCCGGCCGCTGTGGGACCGCGTTCGCCTCGGCAACTTTGGCGATTACTTCGCCTCGCCCATCGCCGCCGATGGCCGCGTCTTCTTCGCCGGGCGCAACGGCTTCGTGGTCGTCATCGCCGATGCCCCGGAACTGCAGGTGCTCGGCAAGCACGACCTCGGCGAGGAGATCATCGCCACGCCCGCCATCGCCAACGGCCGGCTCTACGTGCGCACCCGCACCCGCCTGCTCTGCCTGGCCGACGGTGCCCGCGCCGCGGAGGTGGCGTCGGCGCAGGCCGCGCCCCTCGCCCCGGTAGAGATCGGCGGCATTCCACCGCCCAGCGGCGACGGCGTTTGGAATGGCTACACCGGCGATGCCATGGGCCAGGAAGCGTGGAGCGAGGCCGAACTGCTGCAGCGGGCCGAACAGGTGCACCGCCTCGGTTACCGCGCCGTCGCCGTGCCGGCGCAAATCCCAACCCTCGCGCCGATCCGGGTCGATGGCGACACCGCCGGGCGCAAGGCCTTCGCCGGTGCGAAGGTCTTTGCCCAGCCCGACGCCGCGGCGGCCAGCGCGCGCTTCCGCGCCCGCGCCGCCGAGCTTGGCCTGCAGGTGGTGGAGGCGGAGCCGCAGCCCGTCTCGGTCCTGCCGCGCCGCGAATTCGCCGATGCCAAGGCCGTGGCTGAACGGGTCACCCCGCTCTGCGGCGAGGGTGTGGCCGAACCCCTGTGGCTGGGACTGCAGACCCTGGAAAAGGCCCGCCAGCTGATCGAACGCCACGACCCCCGGCTCGGCGTGCCGACGCCCGACGTGCTGCGTCGCCACATCGAGGCCGAAGGTCCCGCACCCGCCTGGCTGGCCGAGGTGAAGGCCCTGCACCTCGCCGCCATGAACGAGATGTACCGCGCCAACACCCGCGCCCGCGAGGGCTCGCGCGCACTGACCCTGCGCCAGGCCAAGCGCCTCGAGTTCGCCTTCCACTTCCTGACCTGCATCGAGACCCTCTACCAGGCGCGTGGCGACGCCCGCGCCGAAGCTCTCACCTCCGCCCAGGAATCGCTGCACCAGGCGCTCAATGCCTGGGCCGACGTCGCCCTCGACGCCAGCGACCGCGGCGGCATCGCCCTGCTCAACGAACACGGCTGCCGGGTGCTGGCCGCCGCCGCCCAACCATGAGTGTCTTAGATCGCTTCAAACTCCAGGGCCGGCGCGCCCTGATCACCGGTGGCTCGCGCGGCCTCGGCTTCGAAATGGCGCGCGCGCTCGGCGAGGCCGGCGCGGCATTGCTCATCGCCGGCTCCGATGCCGACCGCCTGCAGGCGGCCTGTGCCGAACTCGCCGCCTTGGGCCTGCACGCCACCGCGCTGCAGGCCGACCTGTCCCGGCCCGACGAGGC
>JAEYYS010000116.1 GCA_023428335.1 Verrucomicrobiota bacterium
CGGGAAAAGGGGGCGCCGGCAAAGGAAATCCGCGTTCCGAAAGCGCGGGCTTTTTCCACTAGGCGGGCGGCGGACGACGGAGTATAAAAAGCCTCGTCCCTCCCGAGCCGATCATGAAGAACCTGCCCACGGCGTTTCAGCGCAACATCCTGTGGACCGCAGTCACGGCCCTGTCCTTCACCGTCATCGGCGCCCTGACGGTTGGCTTCATTCTGCTCGGTACGCGGGTCATCGGCTTCCTGCAGCCGATCCTGACGCCGTTTGCCGTCGCCGGTGTGCTGGCCTACCTGCTGGAGCCGGGGGTGGAATGGCTGGAGCGGCGCGGGCTGCGCCGCCAGCCGTCGGTGCTGCTGGCCTTCGCCGTCTTTTCCGCGCTGCTCTTTGGCCTGGGCTGGTGGATCGTGCCGAAGTTGTCCGAGCAGACCGCCAACCTGGTGAAGAAGGTGCCCGCCTACACGGTCAAGGCGCGCACGGCCGTGCTCGATTTTTCCGCGCGTGTCGAGCGTGACTACGGCATCGAGCTGATCCCGCACAGCACGCGCAGCGAGTTGCAGCAGGGGCTCGAAGCCCTGCCGGAGGTTGTGCCGCCGGTGAAGGCTCCGGAGCAGAACCCCGATGAGGCGGCACCGGCGACCGAACCGCTGACGCTGGCGGAAGGTGAGCTTGATTTCAAGGCCCTGCTCACCGGCGACTGGGTGCGCACGACGTTGCCGGCGGTGGTGGCCAGCGGCTGGAAGTTCATCAAGTCCACCTTCGGCGGTTTCCTTGGCATGTTCGGCTTTCTGCTGTCCTTCATCATCGTGCCTCTGTACCTGTACTACTTCCTGATCGAGAGTGCCAAGATCAAGGAGCAGTGGTCGGACTACCTGCCGTTGCGTGCCAGCGCCTTCAAGGACGAGGTGGTGGCCTGCCTGAGCGAGATCAACACCTACCTGATCGCCTTTTTTCGCGGCCAGCTTTTCGTCAGTTTCATCAACGGCATCGCCACGGGGGTCGGCCTCATGATTCTCGGCCTCGACTTTGGCCTGCTCATTGGCCTGGCCCTGTGCGTGCTCGGCATCATCCCCTACCTGGGCATCGCCCTCTGCTGGATTCCGTCGGTCCTGATCGGCGCGGTGCAGGGCGGCAGCGCCCTGATTCCTGGCGATCCCTGGTGGGCGCTGCCACTGGCGGTGACTGCCGTGTTCGCCGTGGTGCAGCAGGTTGACGGCCTGTTCATCTCGCCGCGCATTGTTGGCGAAGCGGTCGGTTTGCATCCCATGACGGTCATCGCCAGCGTGCTGGTGTGGACCCTGCTGCTCGGGGGGCTGCTGGGTGCCATTCTGGCGGTGCCGATGACCGCCAGCGTCAAGGTGCTGTTTCGCCGCTACATCTGGCAGGCGCGCATCGCTCCGCAGACGGTGGGGGGCGCGCGCAGCGCCGAGCCTCCGGCGGAAGCCCAAGCCTGATCAGGGCGTGGTCAGGCGCAGCGTGCCCGACCAGGCGGGGGCGGATTTTTCGCCGGGGGCAGGTGTGCCAGGCATCAGAAAGTGGCCGCGACCGCCCTGCAGGCGCGGCACGAGCAGGCCGCTGAGCACGGCCTTGCGTCCCTCATGGAGGAAGCTGCCGCCGAACAGGCCGGTCTTGGCTTGGAAGGGGGTCAACACAACAGCGGAGTCGTTCTCCGGCACGAGCAACTTCAGGGCAGTACTGATTTCCAGCGGCACGGCAAGGTCCTCGGCAAGGCCGCCGCCGTAGCATTCCAGCAGGCGCGCGCCGGCGGCCGGCGGCGTGTAGGGGCCGCCGATCAGATCGAGGGCGTGCAGTGGAATGCCGTTGCGGTAGGTGCCGGTCTTGCGCGGGGTCGCCGGCGCGCGGATGAACCAGTCGATGGCGAGGCCGTCGAGGTCGCTGCTGCCGGCGCTGAGTTGGGTGCTGCCGAGCAGACTGCCGGTCTTTTTCTGGAGCAGGGCGAACAAGCTGGCGCGGCCGTCTGTGCCGAGGTGGGCGGCATGGGTGAAACTGCTGCCGTCGGCCAGCCTGCCGGCCCAGGTGCCGGTGGCCTTGGCGCTGACCTTGAAGGTCGCCCAGCCTTCGCCCTGCGGGTAGGTGGTGGCGTCGTAGAACACGTCCTCGCCAGGAATGAGCGCGGCATTGAACACGCTGGCGGTGGTTTGTGGCGCCCGCCGCCAGGCGCCCAGGGTGGCGGCGGGCGAATCACCGCCGTCTTCGAGTTCGCCCTCGAGACGACCGGTCGCCAGGTCGAGCACGGCTTCAGTGACCGTGAGCGGTGACAGCGGTGTCTTGCGGGGGATGCTGAAGGAGAGGGTGGGATTGCCGCTGCCTGCGGGAACGTCGAGGCTGCCCTTGAAGGAGTAGCTCGAGGCGCCGAGCAGCAGTTTGCCGCTGCAGGCGCCGGTTTGGGTGAGGGTGAGCAGGACGGTGCCGCCGAGGCCGCCATTCATCGGGTCGCTACGGCCGAGCACGCCGCTGAAGACGCCGGCGGCGCCTTCGGGCAGGGGGTGGATCGTCCAGGGCAGCAGTGGTGAGACGACCTTGCCGGCGAGGTTGCTGACGGTGATTTTCACCTGGTAGGGCACGAGGGCGCCCTTGACGTAGCGGGCGGCGGTGGGTTTGCCGTACAGGGTGCCGGTGAGCGGGTCGATCTTGACGCCGGGCGGCAGGCCGGCGGCGGTGAACTTGGCGGGGTTTTTCAGGCAGGGAATCTGCAGGCCGGTGATGTCCTGGCTGACGCGGGCGTCGGCAAAGCTGAACGGCTGCAACTCGGGCGGTGCCTCGACCACGGCCACGGCGGTGTCGCCCTGGGTGCCCTGAAAGCTGCCGTCGGGCGTGGTGACGGTCACCTGGCAGGTGTAGGTGCCGGCGCGCTCCGGTTGGATGCTGGTGATCTTGAGGGTTTTTGTGGTGGCACCGCTGACCCCGTCGCCGGCATCGACGGGCCCACCCTCGTGCAGCCACTGGTAGGTGGCGCTGGCGCCGGGTGGCAGGCTGACCTTGCAGGCCAGGGTTAGGCTGCCGTTGAGCTTGACCGCGGCGGTTGCCGGCGGTTTGGCGGCAACCGCCAGCCAGAGGTTGTTGGAGGTGGCTGAACTGTAGGTGTTGCTGACAGTCTGCTGGTAGATGCCGGCATCGGAGGTTTTCAGCGACTTGAAGAGCAGGCCGGCGGTGGCGGTTCTGAGTTCCTTGCCGTTTTTGCGCCAGCGATAGGTCTTGGGATCGGCGCCGGTGATGAGGGGGTCGAGGCGCAGTTCGGTGCTGGCGATGGCGAGACGCGAGGCAAGCGCCTGGCCGTAGAGCGGCTGTAGTGGCAGGCCCTGGGCGGTGAGGTTGACCTGCATGATGTTGGCGCCGCTTGCGGGGAAGCTCGAGGAGAGTCGAACCGTGGCGCTTTTGCTGCCGGCGAAGTCGGGCGAGAAGGCGACGCTGAAGGTGGTGCTGGCACCTGGTTGCAGGCTGGTCGCGGCGGGCGGCACCAGCACGAACTCACTTTTGTGCGGGCTGGTGGCGGTGAAGGCGACATTGAGGCCGGCGAGCGGTGCGCCGCCGGTGTTGCGGACGGTGAAGATGCGGGCATTGCCGGTGGCTTCCATCAGGACCGGATCCAGGGTCACCGCGGCGTTGTAGGCGAGTGCGTTGCCGGCCGGTTCTTCGACGGTGATGAAGGGCGCGGTGCCAAGGCCGGAGAGCTCAATCAGGGTCGGGTTTTCATCGGCATCATTGCTGGCGAGGCGCAAGGTGGTGGTGCGGGTGCCGGCGGCGAGCGGGGCGAAAATCACGCTGAAGCTCGTGGTTTGGCCGGGAGGCAGGCTGTTGACAAAACCCGCGGTGACCGGCGGGAAGTCGCCGGTGTGGGTGCCGGTCTGGCTGAGGGCGAGACCGGTGAGCGTGTCGTCGCCGGTGTTTTTCACGAGGAATTGAAAGCTCGACTGCGTCCCCATGGGGGTGGCGGGGAAAGCACGTCCGTCGCCGCTGGTGAGTGTGATGTTGACGGGTTGTTCGACGAGTTCGACGACGATCTCGGGATTGACGCCGCTGCCGGAGAGCGGCACCACGAAGGGGTTCTCATCGGCGTCGTTGCTGCTGATGCGCAGTTCGGCCGAGCGCGTACCCCGCGCGCCAGGGGTGAAGGTGACGGTGAAGGTGGCGGAGGTGCCGGGGGCGAGGTCGGCCAGGGTGTCCGTGCTCGGTGCGAAGTCGTCGGCCTGATCCCCCACCGGGGTCAGGGTCAGGCCGGTGAGCGTGGCCGTGCCGGTGTTGTCGAGGCGGAAACTGAGACTGCCACTCGCGCCCAAGGCGACGTTGCCATAGCTGCGCGCCTCGCCGCTCTGCAGTTCGGTCGCCGCCGGCTGGCGCAGGGCAATTTCCGGGGCGGGCGGCACGCCGCTGCCGTTGAGGTGGATGACGTAGGGCACGTCGGGCGACACGCTGCTGACGACGCGCAGTTCACCGGCGCGCGTGCCGAAGTCGGCGGGGGCGAAGGTGACGGCCACCGTCATGCTCTGGCCTGGGGGCAGGGTGTCGGAGGCAAGGGCCGGGAAGCTGTAGTCGGCCGCCTCGGTGCCGGCCAGGCTGGCAACAAGACCTTCGAGATCCGCCGTGCCGATGTTTTTGAAGGTGAAGTTGAGGGTCTTGTCGTAGCCGGTTGCCACCTCGCCGAAGTCGCGGGACGAGCCGCTGGGCAGGGGGGTGCCGGCGGGTTGTTCGATGACCAGTTCGGGGGCGGCACCAATGCCGGTGAGGCGGATGTCGTACGGGCTTTCATCCTCGTCGTCGCTGAGGATCTGCAGGGCGGCGAGGTGGGCGCCCAGGATGGTCGGTTGAAAGGTGACCATGAAGCTTCCGGACTCCCCGGGCTGAAGCACGGCGGGCAGGTTCGTGCGGTCCGCCTGGAAGTCGTCGGCATCGGCGCCGCTGATGGCAACCGCGAGGCCGGTCAGGGCCTCGGTGCCGCTGTTGAGTACGGTGAAGGTGCGGGTGCCGATGTTGTTGAGCAGCACCGCACCGAAGTAGCGGCCGCCGCCGTCGGCCAGCGGTGTGCCGACCGGCTGCTGCACCCCAATCTCCGGGCCGATGATGGGCACGCCGATGCCGAGCACGATGCCCACTTCACCGGCGTTGGAGCGCGCCTCGGACGGGCCATCGCCGCGCGGTGTGCCGACAATCAGGTCGGGCACGCCGTCGCCGTTGACATCGCCAGCATGGAGGGAGCGGTCAATGGTGAGTCGGTCATCGGTGCTTGCGCCATAGATCGTCACATCCGCGGCGGCCTGTTCGGCGAAGTCAAGAATCGCCGGCAGATCACTGCGGCCAAAAAGAACATAGGCCTCGCCGGCGTTGTTGCGGGCGTTGGCGGTGCCATCAGCGTTGAAGGCACCAAGCAGCAGGTCACTGTGGCCGTCGCGGTTGAGGTCAGAAACGCCGAGGCTGCCACCGAGGGCGAGATTGTCGCCAATGCCAGCGCCGTAGACCGTCACGTCGGCTCCACCGGCGCCCTGGATGGCCAGGTCGAGCACGGCGGGGAAGGTGGCCCTGCCGAAGATGAGGTAGGTCTCGCCAGCTTCGGGCCGTGCCTCCCCTGGGCCTTCGCCCAAACCGGCGCCCAGCACGAGGTCAGCAAGACCATCCTTGTTGATGTCACCCGCCGCCAGCGAGCCGCCGGCACTCAGGTTGTCACCGGTCGTGGCGCCATAGATGGTCACATCGGCGCCGTCTTCGCCCTGCACGGCGAGGTCGATCTCGGGACCGAAGAAGGGACGGCCAAAAACGATGTAGACCTCGCCGGCGCCCACACGGGGATCCTCTTCCGGGCCGTCGCCGCCCGGCGTGCCAATGAGCAGGTCGTCAATGCCGTCGCCGTTGACGTCCACCGCCACCAGGGCGGCGCCGGAGGTGATTTGGTCGTCCTCGCTGGCTCCGTAGATGGTCAAACTGGCGCCATTGCTGCCCTGCTGTTGGAGGTCGAGCGTGGGCGACAGGCCGGGTCGGCCGAAAACCACATAGACGCGACCAGCACTGGGTCTTTCCCCTCCCGGGCCATCGGCCGGTTTGGCGCCAAGCAGCAGATCGGGAATGCCATCGGCGTTGATGTCGCCGGTGCGGATGGCACCGTCATAGGTCATTTGTTCGCCGGCATTGGCGCCGAGCAACGTGACGCTCGCGCCTTCCTCCCCCTGTTGGGCGAGGTCTAGAACGGCGGGAAAGCTCTCGCGACCATAAATGATGTAGGCTTCGCCCGCGTCGTTGCGGCTCTCCTCCGGGCCGTCCGCGTTGAGTGCTCCGAGCAACAGGTCGGTCAAACCGTCGCCATTGACGTCGGCTGCCGCGATGGCCCCGCCATTGGTTAGGCTGTCGGTGTTTGAAGCTCCATAGATTCTCACGTCGGCGCCCCCCTCACCCGTCAAGGCCAGGTCGAGAGTGGTCGGAAAAGTCTCCCGCCCCAAGACGATGTAGGCCTCGCCTGCGCTGTTGCGACTGTTGCCGGGGCCGTCCGCCCCATAAGCGCCAAGCAACAGGTCGCCAATGCCGTCGCCATTGACATCGGCCACGGCCAGGGCACCGCCGGCGGTGAGGAAATCGGAAGCCTCGGCGCCGAGCACCGTGACATCGGGAGCCGTGCCTGCCAAGCCGGCCGCGTCAAGGTTGCCGAGCAGGTCGCCGCCGCCAAACCAGATCCACACCCGGCCGGCGTTGCTGCGTCCGGCATCGGCACCGCCACCATCGGAGCCGATGATGAGATCGGCAAGGCCGTCGCCATTGAGATCCCCTGTGCGCACCACCCGACCGAGGCCGTCATTTGCCAGCCGGCCATAGACGCGCAGGGCGGGGGAAGCGTCGCCGGAGGCTGGAGCGAGGGCCAGGTCGTAGCTGGATTGAAACTGCGGTTCGCTGGCGCCGGCCAGCCCGCAGGTGGCGAGCCAGCACAGCGCCGCCAGCGGGCGCAGGAGGGATGGACGGACGAAGAAAGTCATGGCGGCAGCCGTGCCGGGCCGGACAGGGGGTGCTGTCTGGAAATTCTAAAAACTATAAACGAGCAAGTTCGTTTCCGCAAGAACGGTCTACGGGCGGGTTTTTGTCGCCAACTGCAAGGCCGGGCTTGCCGGCGCGCGGGCCGGGTTCATCATGCGACTGCATGGTCGCCCCTGATTCCCGTTCCGCCCCGCTCGGCGTTTTTGATTCCGGCGTCGGGGGCCTGACCGTGGTGCGCGCGCTGCGCGAGCTGTTGCCGAACGAGTCCATCGTGTACCTGGGCGACACCGCGCGCGTGCCCTATGGGTCGAAGTCGCCCGACACGATTCGCCGTTTCGCGGTGGAGGACACCCAGTTCCTGGCCGGGCGTGGGGTCAAGGCGGTGGTGGTGGCCTGCAATACGGCGACCGCCCATGCCCTGCCGCTGCTGCAGGCGACTTTTCGCGTGCCGGTGATCGGTGTGTTGGAACCTGGCGTGGAGGCGACGCTGGCCGACCCGGGATGCCAGCGGGTTGGCATCATCGGCACGGCGGGCACGATTCGCAGCAGTGCCTATCAGTATGCGCTGGCGATGCGCCGGCCCGACCTGCGCATTCATGCGGTGGCGACGCCGCTGCTGGTGCCGTTCATTGAGGAGGGCTGGACCGAGCATCCGGCACTGAAGGCGGTGCTCAAGGAGTACCTCGCGCCGCTGTTGGGCAAGGGTATCGACACCCTGGTGCTCGGCTGCACGCACTACCCGCTGCTGGTGCCGCAGTTGCGCAAGCTGCTGGGACGCAAGGTGCGGCTGGTCGACAGCGCCAGCACCTGTGCGGCCAGGGTGGCGGAGCTGCTGCGCGAGCAGGGGCTGCTGCGCACGGCACGCGCCAAGCCGTCGCTGGAGATCTACCTGACGGACCTCTCCGAGCAGGCGGAGGCCATGGTGCGGCGCTTCCTCGGCGCGGCGGCCGGCCGGGTGCAAAAGGCCGTGTTGTGAGGCCCCGGCATTCCGGTGGCGGCGGCGGCATGGGTGGTGCATGATGGCATCATGCCGGCTCGCGCCCCCCTGTTCCTTGCCTTCCGCTACCTGCGGCCGAGGCGTTCCTTTGTTTCAGTCATCACCGTCATCTCGGTCCTGGGAATCGCCGTGGGCGTGCTCATGATGGTCGTGGTGCGCGCGGTCATGCTCGGTTTTGAAGCGGATTTTCGCGCCACCCTGATGGGCGCCGAGCCGCACGTTTTGCTGGCCGCGGGTGCGCAGGCGCCGGCTGAGCCGGACTGGCGCGCCGTGCTCGAGCGCGTGCGCAGCCGGCCGGAGACCGTTTCGGCCGCGCCGTACGCGGGCGGCATGCTGTACCTGGCTGCGGGCGACCGCCAGACGGGGGCCCAAACCTTTGGCTTGGAACCTGGGGGCGCGCAGCCAGTGCTGGCCAAGCTGGCGCGGCACCTGCTCGGTGGCGATCTGGCGCTCGCGCCCGGCACGATCGTGCTGCCGGATTACCAGGCTGGCGAACTCGGGGTGGATGTGGGCGATGAAATCAGCGTTTATGCCGGCGACAACGTCAATGCCGCCGTGCGCGAGTACAGCCGCGCCAACGAGGAACCGGATGCCGCGCGGAAAAAAGCCATCCTGGAGGCGATCCGACTCAACCCGCAGCCCCTGGTCGTGGCCGGCATCCTGCGCTCCGAAACCGGCGGCTACAATGCCTACGTCAGTCTCGAGACCGGGCGGCGTCTGTTCCGTCTCGGGGGCCAGGCCGTCAGTGGCCTGGCGGTCGAGTTGGCCGAGCCCGAGGCGGCGACCGATTATCGCGACCGGCTGCAAGCGCAGCTGCCCGGCTGGGAATGGACGCTGTGGACCGATGCCGGTGAAGCGCGGCTGGCGGCGATGCGCAACGAGCAGATCATGATGCAATTTGTGCTGTCCATCATCGCCCTGGTGGCGGCCTTTTCGGTGATGAACACGACGATCACCGTCACCAC
>JAEYYS010000128.1 GCA_023428335.1 Verrucomicrobiota bacterium
GTCATTGACCCCGCCTCCAGTCGGAATCGCCCGCAACTGCCTGCTGCCGCTTTGCCGAGGCCAGTCTGCTGGCCGCAGGATTTCCCATCTCCGATCTTCCATCTCCCATCCCCGCAACCAACGTCCCGCCGGCGGTTTTCATCCGCCATGATCCCTTCCTGGTTTCGTGCTTTTGTCCTCGCTGCTGTCGCGGAATGCCCGGTCTTTGCCCAAGGGCCGGCGCGTTTGCCCGAGGGCGTGCAGGCGCATCGCGACCTCGCTTACGTCGACAACGGCCACGAGCGCCACAAGCTCGATCTCTACCTGCCCAAGCAGGCCAAGGGTCCGCTGCCGGTGCTGATCTGGGTCCATGGCGGCGGCTGGCAGAACGGCAGCAAGGACGGTTGTCCACCCCTGCGCGCGGGCTACGTCGAGCGCGGGTACGCCGTCGCCAGCCTCAACTACCGGCTCAGCGGTCACGCGGTCTTTCCCGCGCAGATCGAGGACTGCAAGGCCGCCATCCGCTGGCTGCGAGCCCACGCCGACAAGTTCGGCCTCGACCCGCAGCGCTTCGGCGTTTGGGGCAGCTCGGCCGGCGGTCATCTGGTCGCCCTGCTCGGCACCAGCGGCGAGGTGAAGGCCTTCGACGTCGGCGCCCACCTCGACCAAAGCAGCGCGGTGCAGGCGGTGTGCGACTATTACGGGCCAACCGATTTCGTCGCCTTCGTCACCACGAAAGGCTACGAGAGCCACGCCGCCGCCAACGCGCCCGAGGCGAAACTGCTTAGCGGCACGGTCGAGGAGAAGCGCGAACTGGCGACGCAGGCCAACCCGATCACGCACGTCAGCGCCGACGATCCACCCTTCCTCATCGTCCATGGCGACCGCGATCCGGTGGTGCCACTCAACCAGAGTCAGCTGCTCTTTGAGGCGCTGAAAAAGGCCGGTGTCAGCGCGCACTTCCACACGATCGAAGGCGCGGCCCACGGCGGCCCCGGCTTCAGCGGACCGGAGATCGACACTCTGGTCGCCGACTTCTTTGCGTCGCGCCTGCAGAAGCGCGAGGCCACCGTGGAGGCCAAGGCGACCCGCAGTCAGGTGGCCTCCGCCGAGTCACCCGCTGGGCCTGCCAGGGCGGGCGGCCCACCGGATTTTGTGCGCCTGCTTGAACGCGCCGACGTGAACCGCGACGGCAGGATCACACGCGATGAATTTCGCGGTCCGGGGCCGCTGTTTGAGCGACTCGACCGCAACCGCGACGGACAACTCACCCGCGACGAGATCGCTGCGCCAGCGGCGCGCGAAGGATCGAATCGTGAGGCGCCGCCGTCCGCGCCGCGCGAGGGTGCTGCGAAATCCGCGGACGCGCGTTTCCAACTGGATGGCGAACGCTGGACCTGGCGCGAGGGCGACTTCACGATGAGTGGCATCCTGCTCAAGCCCGAGGGGCGCGGGCCGTTTCCGGCCGTGCTGATCAGTCATGGCCGCGGCGGCAGTGCCGGCAGCTTCGGTTTGCAGAAGGCGCGCGAGATGGTGCGCTGGGGAATGGTCTGCCTGGCACCCGACTACACCCACAGCGGCGCCGGTGGCGATCGCGTCGCGTTCGGCGCCAGCGACGAGAATTTGCGTCGCGCCCGCACCTGCCTGGAGATCCTGCGCGGCCTGCCCGAGGTCGATGCCAGCCGGCTCGCCGCCTACGGCCACAGCATGGGCGGCTTCGTCACGATCGGTCTGGCGGCGAGCCAGCCCGAGGGCTTGAAGGCGGCGGCGATCACCGGCAGCGGCGTGGCGCCGCAGGACGGCTATCCGGCACCGTCGGTCAAGGCCGCCGAACGCATCCGCACACCCTTCCTGATGCTGCACGGTGCCGACGACAGCACGGTGCGCCCCGAGCAGTCGGTGGCCTTGAAGCAGGCGCTCGACCGCAGCGGCGTCGCCAACGACCGCCTCATCGCCGACGGCCAGGGTCATCCGATCGATCAAACGATGCGCGAAGAGGTGTTCCGGCTGGTGCGCGAGTGGTTTGAACAGCACGGCGTGCTGCGCCCGCGCTGAGCCGGCTTGCAAAGCGTCACGCCGCCGCCACGGTGCGGCATGACCCTGCTGCGCGCCTTCGCCCTGCTTGCCCTTGCCGTTGCCCCGCTGTCTGCCGCCGATGACTTCCCGCTTGTCGAGGCGCAGGAATGCCGGCCGCGCGCCGGCTGGCCGAACTTCTTCGCCAGGGCGCGCACGCCGGGCGCGACGGTGCGGGTCGCCTACCTCGGCGGCAGCATCACCGCCCAGCCGGGCTGGCGACCCAAGACACTGGCGCATTTCCAGAAGACTTGGCCGCAGGCGAAGTTCGAGGAAATCCACGCGGCCATCGGCGGCACCGGCTCGGACCTCGGGGTCTGCCGCTTGCGCCAGGACGTGCTCGACCACCAGCCCGACCTGCTGCTCGTCGAATTCGCGGTGAACGACGGCGGTGCCGCGCCCGAGCAGATCCAGCGCTGCATGGAAGGCATTGTCCGCCAGACCTGGCGCGCCCTGCCCGACTGCGACATCGGCTTTGTGTACACGATCACCGAGGCCCTGGTGCCGCCCCTGCTCGAGGGCAAATTCCAGCGCTCGGCGAGCGCCATGGAAAAGGTCGCCGATCACTACGGCCTGCCAACCATCCACCTGGCTTTGGAGGTCGCCAAACTGGCGCGCGAGGGCAAACTGGAGTGGCGCGCCAAGCTGCCGAAGACCGACGCGGAAAAGCAGGCGCTCGGCGGCAAGTTCGTCTTCGCCCCCGACAGCGTGCACCCGCACCCCGAGACCGGCCACGAACTCTACCTGCAGGCCGTGGCCCGCTCGCTCGGTCCGATCGAAGCCGCCTCCGCCAAGCCGGTCACACACACCCTGGCGGCGCCGCTCAAGGCCGACAACTACGAGCGCGCGGCACTCGTGCCGATCCGAGCCTCGATGGTCAGCGCCGGGTTCCGTCGCCTCGACCCGCAGACGGACGCCTTCGGCAAGCGCTGGACCAACCGCCTGACCTCCCTGCACCAGGCCGTGAAGCCGGGCGAGGTGCTGAGCTTCCGCTTCAAGGGCACGCGCTGCGCGATCTACGACGTCATCGGCCCGGACAGCGGTCAGGTGATCGTGACGCTCGACGACCAGCCGCCGCGCGTGGTGTCGCGTTTCGACGCCTACTGTACCTACCATCGCCTGAGCAGTTTTGTCGTGGGCACCGACCTGCCCGACACCGTGCACACGGTGCGCATCGAGCTGCATGCGGAGTCGCCCGACAAGGCGAAGATCCTCGCCCAGCGTCAGCAAACGATCGACAAGCCCGAACGCTTTGCCGGCACCGCCTTCCATCCTGGCGCGCTGCTGCTGGTCGGCGAGATCGTGGAGTGAGGGTCTGCCCCGAAGGATTCGCTGGAGCCGGGGGCATTGACCCCGGTGATTCCTGCTGAGGCGTAGGCGCGCTGGCCACAGCGCGGTGTTGGGTTGGCGGTCGCTCAGTCGCGGCCGAGCGTTTTCTGCAGGGCGAGCCGGTGCTCTTCAAAAGCCGCCTCGTCGAGCTTGCGCGGCACGGTGACCAGCGGTTCGAAGATGACCTTCACCCGTGAGAAGGGCAGGGGCAGCAGGAAGGCGTCCCAGGTCTTGAAGCGCAGGGCGCGGCTGTATTCGACCCGCACCGGCACGATGGCACCGCCGGTGAGTTGGGCGAGCTTGAGCAGGCCCGGCTGCAGTTCGTAGCAGGGGCCGCGCGGGCCGTCAGGCGTGATGCCGACATCGCGTCCCTCCTTGACCTTCTCGGCGAGCATGATGAGGGCGCCCAAGCCCTTCTGCGGCTTCGAGCTGGAGCCGCGCGCGGCTTCAAACCCGAACTCCGCGCAGGCATCGGCGATGATTTGGCCGTCGCCGCTCGGGCTCGACAGGATCGCGCCGGGGATGTGGGCGAACCAGCGGTCGTGGATGTAGGGGATGACAAACATCCGGTTGTGCCAGAAGGCCCAGATCCAGCCTGGCCGACCCGATGCAAAGGCGCCGGCTCGGTCCTCGACCTCGAACCGCAATGTGGTCCCGATGGCACGGATCAGCCAGGCGACGACTTTGCCGAGGTTGCGGATGCGGATTTTGGCCATGAACCTTCACCCTGAAACGGCGCGCCGCGGGATTCAACCGGGAAAGGGGGCGAAGATAAAGCGCCTTTTTGGGTTGGCGCTGCAGTCTTGAATGGCTCAAGGTCCAATTCGGGAAACAGCACCCTCCTTGCTGGATATCATGCAGGCTCCTTTCCTTCGCATCATCGTTATCGCCCTGGGCCTGTGTGTCCTCACCTCGGTGCGGGCGCAAAACACGTTTGAAACGTTGCACTCAGCGCAGGCCAGCCTCGAGCCCAATGGGGAGTTGGTTGAGGCCAGCGATGGGAATTTTTATGGGACCTGTGCCTGCGGCGGACGCAATGGCGTGGGCAGTGTGTTCAAGATCACGCCTGCCGGAGTACTCACCATGCTGCACTCCTTTGACGGGACCACAGGGGTCAACCCGCAGGCCGGTTTGGTGCAGGGCACGGACGGGGCGTTCTACGGCACCACGCGTGGAAACGAGGATGCGCTCAAAGGCACGGTGTTCAGGGTCACCAGCGACGGCGAGTTCACGACCCTGCATGCCTTTAGCGGCAGCAACGGTGAAGCTCCGAATGGCGGGCTGGCGCAAGGCAGTGACGGCGCGTTTTATGGCACTACTCGACTTGGAGGCACCTACAACAAGGGTACGGTGTTTAAGGTCACGCCTGCCGGGAAGTTCACCACCCTGCAGTCCTTCAATGGCACGAAAGGCGAATATCCCTTCAGCGGACTGGCACAGGGCAGTGACGGCGCGTTTTATGGAGCTACTTCGGGGGGAGGTTCTGATGACAAGGGCACGGCATTCAAGATCTCATCCACAGGAGTTCTAACGATCCTTTCCGACCCTCGGAGATTTTCCGAAAGGTTGCTGCCAGGCAGTGATGGCGCATTCTATAGCGTGAGTGGTTCGGAAGTGATCCGGATGAGCGAGTCGGGGGTGTCAACCGTGCTGTACTCCAAGAGTAGCAATGACGGCATTTTTGAAGGCCGCTTGGCCCAGGACGGTGCTGGAAATCTCTATGGCGCGATCAATGATTTCTTCGATGCAACATCGAAGCTTTTCAAGCTGAGTTCCGATGGGGTCTTCACCATACTGCACACCTTCAGCAGAGTGGAGGGGCGTATGGTCATGGGTGGTTTGATCTGGGGGAGTGATGGTGCTCTGTATGGGGCCACCGCTTATAGTGGCACCAGCAACCAAGGTACGGTGTTCAAGATCACGGTCGATGGGACCTTCACCGCCTTGCATTCCTTCAACAATCCGAGTGGCAACGGCAAACGGGTGTTGAAGAAGAGTGACGATGGGGGTTTTTATGGGATCACGGAAAGAGGCGGCGAATTCGGTCAGGGAACGGTGTTCAAGATCACCCCAGGCGGAGTTCACACGGTTCTCTATTCCTTCGATGGTGATTCGTTTGCGGTGCCTCGAGCAGGGGTGGTGCAGGGGGATGATGGGAACTTTTACCTCTTCTACACCGCTAAACTCGAAAATACCGAAGATGGTGATGGCCTCCCGAGAATTTTCAGGATCAGTCCTGCTGGAGAAGCCACCGAGTTGATGGGCTCTGATGGCTATCCTGTTTCGGAATTGGTGAAGGGCAATGACGGCTGCATTTATTGTATCACGGCGGATGATTCCTATGAGCAGTATTATGTGCAGAAAATTACACCCCCTGGTTCGGTAACGAAGATTCACACTTGGGCGGGCAATTATGCTGTTCATGCTTCGCTGATTCTGGGCAGCGATGGAGGCATGTATGGAATAATCGACCTGACTGACTTTCTTCCTGGATTAGGAGGAGAAATACACGGTGAGATCTTCAAGGTTTCGCCTGCAGGCGACGTTACGACCCTCCATGTCTTCAATGGCGCGAATGGATCTGCGCCCCGCGCCATGTTGGTTCAGGGGAGTGACGGAACTCTTTATGGTGCCACCGAGTATGGCGGCATCCACAACCTTGGCACCATTTTCAAGATCACCCCCGACGGGGAATTCACGACCTTGCATTCCTTCAACGGGACGAAAGGGGAACGCCCAAGAACCCAGTTGGTGCTGGGCAGCGATGGGCATCTCTACGGCACCTGCAATGTCAGCTATCCATATTCTGACCCCTACAACGGCACGGTGTTTAAAATCAGCGCGGCTGGGAAGTTCAGCAATCTGGTGTTTTTTAAAGGCACGAAGGCGATCCGTTCTGCGGACGCTTTGCTAGAAGGTCAGGACGGCAATTTCTATGGAGTCAGCCGGCAGGGCGGCAGTGAATCCAGAGGCGCGCTTTTTCAGGTCACTCCTACAGGCAAATTCACCCTGCTGCATTCGTTCCAGGGCGATGATGGGTCTTATCCGACGGAATTGCTTCAGGGACAGGACGGCGCTTTCTACGGTACCGCTGCCACCATGAGCGTTTGGCGATTCCGCGTCGCTCAAAAGCCGGTGATGGTGAACCCAGGTCCGCAGCAGCATCACGTTGGCCAGGTGGTGAACCTGCCGCTGACGGCCAGCGAGAACCCCTCGAAATTTCTTGTCAAAGGCCTGCCCAAGGGCCTGCGCTACGATGCATCCACCCAAAGCATCGTCGGCCAACCCACCACTCCCAAGCTCGACAAGAACAAGCAGCCTGCGGCTTATGAGGTGAAGATTCGCGCCGCCAACAACCTGGGTGCAGGTCCGGAGGCCGTGTTCAACTGGACCATTCTGCCACTGTCGCTGGAGTTGACCGGCAACTTCGAGGGCCTGGTGGCGGCGCAGGCCGAGGTGAACGACAATCTCGGTGGTTCCCTTCGCTTCACAGTCACGGCGAGCGGCGCGGTGACAGGCAAGCTCTGGGTCGGTGGCCGGTTGCAATCCTTCAAGGGCAATCTGGAGGTGGCTGCGGATGGAGCCAGCGCGGTTCTCCAGGTGACGCTGCCCGGCAAGAGCCCGGCGGATGTCGTCACCCTGGAGCTGAACCTGGCCGACGGGCAGATCCTGCCGGGAAGTCGAATCCTGCGCAACGGTGGCGAAGCGGTGGTGAGCGGTGGGCGTGGCGAAAGTCTGCCCGCCAAGGGCTTGCTGGGCACCTTTCACACGGCACTGGAAGCGACCGAGACCGGGGAGAACATTCCCGGCGGGACAGGCTGGGCGGTGCTGAAGGTCCGGATGAAGGGGGTGGCTGTCTGGACCGGGCGACTGGCCGATGGTTCGTCGTTCATCGCCAGCCAAATCACGAATTCGCAAGGTCGTGTGCCCTGTTTTGTCATGCTCTACCGTGGCAACGGTGCGCTGCACGGGTGGGCGCAGGTGGATGCCGATAGCGGCGATTTGGACGATGTCGGCGGGTTCACCTGGGTGAAGAAGCCGGAGCCCGGCAACGGCAGGGTTTACAAGGATGGCATTCCATCGCACACACTGCAGATGCAGGGAGGGCGTTACGCCCTGAATGAAGTCGGGTTGATCCTGGACTTTGCGGCACCCGGGCCTGGCACGGTAAGCTTCACCGGCGGTGGCTTGCTTCAGGTGGTGGAACAGCCGTTTGAGTTGCTGGCCAAGAATGGGATTCGTCTGCCGAAGGGCACGCCGGTCAAACTGAGTCTCACTGCGAAGACAGGGCTCATCAGCACGAGCTTTGTCATGCAGATCGACGGCAAACGTTTGCCGGTCAAAGGCACGGGCCTTCTGGTGCCCCGTCGCAGTCAGGGGCTTGGCCATGTTCTGGTGCCGCAGAGCGCCGAGAACAACAGCGCCCTTCGTTCCGCGACGATGCTCCTGAAGCACACTCCCTGATTCCAGCCTGCGGGCGAAGACACATTCGCAACGTCAACGCTGGTCACGCCAGCGACAAAGCTCGCCGCCCCGCGATGGCTTCCGGAAAGAGGCGCATCCCTTCACGGTTCCGTCGCTGGAGCCACCGGCGCGGTCAGCAGGTGCAGCCAGACGGGGCGCAGGCGTTTGGCGTTGCGATCGGCGATGACGGAGGTGTGGGCCTCGGTCGATTCGAGTGCGGTGCCGGGGTGATTCGTCGAGAGATGGCGGGCCTTGGCGTCGAGCGGCTGGGGGGAGTCGATCGAAACGACCTTCGCGGCCGGGTCGAAGGCGCGCAGGATCTGCCACTGCTGGTCGGGCGTGGCGCCCTGCTGATCCTGGGCGTGGTTGAAGCTGAAGAACCGGTCCTTCGGCGTGGCCGAGGGGCCGAGCAGCCATGGCGCGGGGCCGGGCAGGTGCGGGCTCCAATCCTTCGGCGCGCCGGTGCCGATGACGCGGGCCACCCGGTGCTGCATGCCGATCAGGAAGGCGTGGCCGCCGCCCTGCGACTGGCCGGCGGGCACGATCTTCTCCCAGCGCAGGCGGCCGTCGGGCTGCAGAAACTGGCCCCACTGCTCGCGCGCCCGGGATTTCGCCAGCAGCTGCAGCAGCTGGATCAGGCGGTGCTCAATGCTGTCGACCCGGTCGACTGTGATCTGCGCGCAACGGCCGCCCGCGATAAGGCAGGTGCGGAAGCGTTCGAACGCGGCGGGATCGGGATCGCGCTTGCAGACCGTGGCGGGGACATCGGTCGGATACATGACCTTGAGCACATGGTAGCCCTGGCCAGCGGCGAGCCGGCAGAACTCGCCCGCACCGCGCCCGCGGCCACCGGTGCCGGTCAGCCAGACGAGCAGTTCGCCGCGCGCCGCCGGTTTGTCCCTGGCACCGCGCAGCACGATGTCGCGATCGACATGCAGGTAATGCGCGAAATCGTAGGCCTGGATGGCTGGATCGGTGAGGCTGGGCAGGATGGCGATGCCCGCCAGCGCGCGCGCCTGCTCGGGATCCGCGCTTTCCTGGGCCGGGACGGCGCCCAGGGCCATGGCAAGCAGCAGCCCGGCGAGGGAGCGGGGGGACGGGCGGTGCGGCATCGCACACTGCAACGCAGGTCAGGGACCGAGGTTGCAACGAGGTGCGGCCAGCCCTCTGGTTCTGGCGAACGACACCCACGGATCCCGCCGCATTTTTTTCGCATCCACCCGCGAAAAATGGGCGTAAGGTATGCGCCTTTTTGTGACACCCTCATCCCCTGCGGCTGCCATTCCCAATGACACCGCCCTGCACGAGCACTTCGTGCAGACCCTGGGGCATTTGGCCGGGCTCGCAGGGGTGCCGTTCGATCGCATGCGCGCCAGCCAGGGCCTGCACAACGCGGCGCGCGGGGCCGGCGAACCGCTGGAGCGACTCTGCCTGGCGGCCAGCGAGACCGGTTTGCGGCTGACACCGGTGCGCCTATCCCTCGCCGACGCGATCTGGCGGGCGAATGATGCCCTGCCGCTGGTCGTCTGGTGCGCGCCGGAGCAGCGCTGGCTGGTGCTGCGCAAACACGGTTTCTTTCGCGCCCGAGTCACCTCGCCGGAGCAGCCGACCGAAACCGAAACGCTGGGGCGCATCCAACTGGCCCGTCGCCTCGGTCTGGAGGAGGTGAGTGACCTGGCCGACTTTGGGGTCGTCGCGCCATCGCTGCCCATGCAGGGCCTGGCCACCGAGCATCACAGCCATGGCCATGGCAGCACGGTCTCGCCGGTGCGGCGCTTCCTCGCCCTGATGCGACCCGAACGCCAGGACATCGGCGCCGTGGTCATCTTCAGTCTGGTCACCGGCTTCCTCTATCTCGCCCTGCCGCTGGCGGTGAATGCCCTGGTCAGCAACCTCGCCTTTGGTGGCCAAACGGGTCCGCTTTGGACGGCCCTGCTGGTCATGGCCTTCGCCCTGACGCTGGCGCTGATGCTGTCGGCGATGATTCGCGCCATGCAGTATTACCTGGTCGAGGTCATCCAGCGCCGGCTCTTCGTGCGCTTGGCGGCCGATCTCTCGCACCGCCTGCCGCGGGTGCGCGCGGCGGCGCTCGACGGCCTGCATGCGCCGGAACTGGTCAACCGCTTCCTCGACGTGGTCACCATTCAGAAAAGCACGGCGCTCATGCTGCTCGACGGCATCAACATCGTGCTCGGCATGGTGGTTGGCATGACCGTGCTCGGTCTCTACCATCCCTACCTGCTCGGCTTCGTGCTGCTGCTGCTCGGCCTGCTGCTCGGCACCATGCTCGTGCTCGGCCGCGGCGCGGTGCGCACCAGCATCGCGGAATCGGTGTCCAAGTACGACGTGGTCGGCTGGCTCGAGGAACTCGCCCGTTACCCGCGCCTGTTCAAGGGGCCAGGCGGTTACCGCATCGCCGCCGACCGCGCCGATGAACTGACCCGCCGCTATCTGGAGAACCGCCGCGGCCACTTCCGCGTGCTGTTCCGCCAGATCGCCGGCCTGCTGGTCATGGAGGTGGTCGCCAGCGCCGCCCTGCTCATCGTCGGCGGCTGGCTGGTCATCAGCCAGGAACTCACCCTCGGCCAGCTCGTCGCCAGCGAACTCATCGTCGGCACCATCGTCGCTTCACTGTCGAAGCTCGGCAAAAAATTCGAGGCCTGGTATGACGCCATGGCCGCCGTCGACAAGCTGGGTCACCTGGTCGATCTGCCGGTCGAGCGCGAGGACGGCGAGTTCCCGCCGGCGAAACCCCAGGGTGCCCGCCTCGAGGTCAGCGGCCTCGCCTACACCTACCCGCACGGCGTCTCGGTTTTCACCGGCCTGGCCTTCACCGCCGAACCCGGCGAACGGGTCGCCCTCACCGGCAATCAGGGCAGCGGCTCCAGCACGCTGCTCGACATCCTGCACGGCGGTCGCGAGCCGACCGACGGCTTCATCCGCCTCGACGGCCTCGACCTGCGCAGTTGGTACCTTGAAGCCCTGCGCGAGCAGGTGGCGCTGGTGCGCCCCGACGACATCTTCCAGGGCAGCGTGGTCGAAAACGTCCGCCTCGGCAACATGGCGATCACCCTCGACGAGGTCACCGCCGCGCTCGACAAGGTGGGCCTGCTGCGCGAGCTGCTCGAACTGCCCGAGGGGGTCAACACGCCGCTCATCACCGGCGGCCTGCCGCTGTCCAGCCGCCAGCGCATCCGCCTCGTGCTGGCGCGCGCCCTGGTCGCCCGCCCGCGCCTGCTGCTGCTCGACGAGGTCTTCGACGGCCTCGACGAGGCCAGTCTGGCCGAACTCTGCGATCTCATCCTCGACCCGGCCCAGCCGTGGACCGCCCTCGTCGCCACCCGCGATCCGGCGGTCATCTCCCGCTGCCGGCGCGTGCTCGATCTCGGCCGTCTCGCCGCCCTTCACTCCAGCCCGTCATGAGTGCGTCCCCCACCCTCGAACTGAGCGGTCGCCTGCCCTGCCTGGCGCTGGCGGGCAGCTCGCGTTTCAGCCGCCTGCTGGCGCGTCTGCTTGCGGTGGGCTTTGTGCTGTTTGCCTTTGGCGTCTTCCTGCTGCCCTGGCAGCAGAACGTGCCCGGCACCGGTCGGGTCATCGCCTTCGACCCGCTCGAACGCCGCGTCAGCGTCGAGGCCCCGGTGGCCGGTCGCGTGCGCAAGCTGCACGTCGTCGAAGGCCAGCGGGTGAAGAAGGGCGACATCCTCGTCGAGATCCAGGACAACGATCCCAACCTCATCGCCAACCTGCGCCTGCAGCGCGATGCCGCCCTGGCCCGTCGCGCCGCCGCCAAGCAGCGCGCCGAGGATCTGAACCAGCAGGCGGCGGAGATGGAGCTGGCCAAGACCCAGGCGCTCGATGCCGCGCGCCAGCGCATCGCCGCGGAAAAGATCACCGCCGAAACCGCCGAACTCAATCACCAGCGCACCGTGGTGCTGGCCGACAAGGGCCTCGTCTCCACCCGCGACCTCGAACTCGCCACCCTGGCGCGCGACAGTTCCGCGGCCAACCTCGCCGCCGCCGAGGCGACCCTCACCCGCACCGAGCGCGAGATGGAGGCTTCCATCTCCAACATCCGCGCCAACCGCGGCACCGCCCAGGGCGATGTCGCAGCCGCCGAACGCGAGATGGCCGCCATCGAATCGCAGATCAGCCAGAACCTGCAGCAGGTCATCGAATCGCCGCGCGATGGCATTGTGCTCAGCGTCAGCGCCAATGACGGCACCTACCTGCGCCCCGGCTCGCCGATCTGCGTGGTCATCCCGGAGACCGAGAGCCGCTTTGTCGAACTGCTGCTCAATGGCAATGACATGCCGCTGGTGCATGCGCGCCAGATCCATGAGGATGGCACCGTCACCGAGGGCAGCCCGGTGCGCCTGCAGTTCGAGGGCTGGCCGGCCGTGCAGTTCGTCGGCTGGCCCAGCGTCGCCGTCGGCACCTTCGGCGGCGAGGTCATCTTCGTCGATGCCACCGACAACGGCATGGGCCGCTTCCGCGTGGTGGTCGCTCCCAAGCCCGACGTCATTGTCCGTGGTGGGGTCGAGCGCATCGAAAACTGGCCCGGCAACCGCTGGCTGCGCCAGGGCGTGCGCGCCAAGGGCTGGGTGCTGCTCCAGCAGGTGCCGCTGTGGAAGGAGATCTGGCGTCAGCTCAACGGCTTCCCGCCGGTGGTGGCCGACGCCGAACCCAAGGAATCCAAAACCTGAGATGCGCGCGCTGCTGCTGTTCCTTCTGTGCCTCGTGCGCCTGCCGGCGGCCGACAAACCGCTGACGCTCGACGAGGTGCTCGATTCCGTGCGCGGCTCCTACCCGCCCTACCTCGCCGCGCTCATCGAGATGGACATCGCCAACGGCCGTGTCCGCCAGGCCGCCGGCGCCTTCGATCTCACCTTCGGCGCCAGTGCCAGCGGTGTGCCCTCCGGCTACTACGACGGTCGCACCGGCGATGCCGTGCTCGAGCAGGCCCTGCCGTTCTGGGGCGGCAGCGTCTTCGGCGGTTACCGCCTGAGCAGCGGCTTCCTGCCCAACTACAACAAGGACCGCACCCAGCGCGATGGCGAGGCCATCCTCGGCTTCAAACTCAACCTGCTGCGCGACGGCACCATCGACCGCCGCCGCGCCCAGCTCTACCAGGCCCGCGTCGATCAGGAACTCGCCGACCCCATCATCCTGCGCCAGTACCTCGACTTCCTGCGCGCCGCCTCGATCTCCTACTGGAACTGGCTCGCCGCCGGCCACCGCTGGCGCCTCGCCGAGGAACTGCTGCGGGTCGCCAAGGATCGCGACGTCGCCATCGCCGAGCAGGCGGAGCGCGGCGCGGTCGCACCCATCATCCGCCTCGACAACGAGCGCCTCGTCGTCAGCCGCGAGATCGGCGTTGTCCAGGCCCAGCGCCGCTTCGAGGCCGCCGCCATCGAGCTCTCGCTCTTCCATCGCAATGCCGACGACGAACCGATTCTCAACGGTCGCCAGCGCCTGCCCGCCGTCTTCCCGGAACCCGCCGCGCCTTCCAGCGAACGGCTCGAGGCCGATGTCGCCAAGGCCCTGATCTTCCGCCCGGAGATCCGCCGCATCGATCTCAACCTGCAGAAGGCCGACATCGACCGCCGGCTCGCCAAAAACAACCTGCTGCCCAATCTCGATGTCACCCTGCAGGCCAACCAGGCCGCTGGTCCACGCACCCAGAAGGACATGGAGCGACTCGAGATGGAGGCGAAACTGCAGTTCAGCGTGCCGCTGCAGCGCAATGAGGCCAAGGGACGGCTGCAGATGATCGAGGCGATGATGAGCCGGCTGCAGACCGAGCGCGACTTCGCCCGCGACCGCATCCGCGCCGATGTGCGCGACGCCCTGTCCGCCGTCGAGGCCGCGCACCGGCAGATCGGTCGCGCCCAGCGCAACGTCGAGCTCGCCGTCCAGCTTGAGCAGGCCGAGGCGGTCAAGTTCGAGCAGGGCGCCGCCGACCTCTTCGCCCTGCAGATCCGCGAGCAGGCGACCTTTGACGCCCGCCAGCTCGAGGTCGAGGCGCACGCGGAATTCCTGCGCGCGCTCGCCAACCACCGCGCTGCGGTTGCCGCCGATGCGCCGACCTCGCTGGCGCGATGAGCTTACTTGCGACCGACGTACACGAAGGCCGGCGGCAGGTTGCCCCAGACCACGCGGCTGGTTTCCACCCCCGGCAGGAGGTCGTGCAGCAGCGCACGGAAGCGGCGACCGCCGGTCATCAGGTGAAAGCCGTAGTAGGCGAAGGTGGCGAAACGGCCGCCGGGTTTCAGGTGCGGCAGCACGTTGCCGAGGATCGCCTGCTGCAGGCCCGGCGGGAAGGCCGTCCAGGGCAGGCCGCTGACAATGACATCGAAGGGCTCGCGCTCCGCCAGGTAGGCGCTGAAATCGAACTCCTGGGCGCCGCCGGTCTCGAAGCGCTGGCCGGGGAAACGGCCGCGCAGCGCTTCGACAAAGGCCTCGTTCAATTCGATGCCCAGGTACTCGCAGTCGTGCGGCATGGTGTCGAGGATGGCGCCCGTGAAGGCCCCCGTGCCGGGCCCAAGCTCGAGCACGTGCCTGGCACGGCCCACCTGGGCGCTTTCCATCATGCGCCGCGCCAGGGCCGGGCTCGACGGCGCCACCGCGCCCACCGTCTTCCAGTTGCGGAAAACTTCTTGAAAAAAGGTGTCGGCGGGCATGAAAGCAAAAGCTACGCGAGTTGCCGCCGCGCGCGAACGTTTTTCCTTCTGTACCGTCCAAGTTCCCATGCCCCTGCTCCGTCGTTTGGTCCTCCTCCTGATCCTGCCGCTGCTCGCCGCCTGTCAGGCGCCCTCGACCTACAAGATCACCCTCAAGGACGGCCGTGAATACCTCTGCCTCGGCGCGCCGAGCTACCAGAAAAAGACCGGCTACTACCGCTACCGCACCCTCAAGGATCGCGACGCCATGCTGCGCGCCGACGAAGTGCTCGCCATCCAGGAGCAGGGTTCATGAAGCGACCGCTCGTTCTCGCCTCCGCCTCCCCCCGCCGCGTCCAGCTCCTGCGCGAGGCCGGCCACGCCTTTGAAGTGCTCGCCCCGCACGGGGTCGAGGAAGCCCATGACCCCGACCTGACCCCGGAGGCGCTCACCGTCGAAAACGCCCGCCGCAAGGCGGTCGCCATCGCCGCCCAACGGCCCGAGGCCCTCGTGCTCGGTGCCGACACCCTCGTCTATGTCGATGGCCTGCCGCTCGGCAAACCCGCCGACCACGAGGAAGCCGCCGCCATGCTGCGCCGGCTCTCGGGTCGCGCCCATGAGGTCTGCACCGGCGTCTTCCTCGCCTGGGACGCCGGCCGCGCCGGCCGCGGCTTTCATGTTGTCACCGAGGTGATCTTCAAAACCCTCAGCGATGAGGAAATCGCCGCCTACCACGCCCGCGTTGATCCGCTCGACAAGGCCGGCGCCTACGGCATCCAGGAACACGGCGACCACATCATCGCCGGCCACGAAGGCTCCTGGACGAACGTCATGGGCCTGCCCATGGAACGGCTCGCGGAAGAGCTGGCGGCGCAGCTGCGCTGCGGGAGATCGGAGATGGAAGATTGAAGATGGGCGCTCGATCCATGGCTCGCACGGAGGACGCGGAGGTCACGGAGTTCCGGTTTGTGGGAGCGCGAGTGTGCCGAAGGTACTCGCTCTGGAGCGTGGCCACGCGCTGACCTCAAGCCTGCAGAGAGGCCGACGGAAGACCGGGAAAGCACGGAAGCTCCAGAAGGGCACACCGCAGAGGAGTGAACCGCAGAGGTCGGAAAGGTGCCTGAATCACTCTCTGCGTCCCCACTGATCTCTGCGGTGCTAAACTGGCCTGGGGTTTGGAGGGAGCCGTGCCCTTTTCTCGCTTCATCCGGAGGGTGCACCGCAGAAGGGAACCACGAATGGCACGAAGATCACGAAGGGATCCATCAACCATCAACTATCAACCATCCTCCCCGACTCAGCGGGAACTTTTCCTCGCGCCACTTTTTTCACTGCGGACTGGTCGGGCGGGCACGGGTCATGTACAGTGCGAGCATGACTCCCTCGCCGGAACGCTACGAGAAGCTGGGTGCCTTTTATCTGGGGCGCGAGTACGATCTGGAAAACAAGGCCCTGCGCGAGGACCTTGTCCTCTATGACTCGCGCGATCTGGTCACCCACGGGGTCGTGCTGGGCATGACCGGCTCGGGCAAGACCGGCCTCTGCCTCGCCCTGCTCGAGGAGGCGGCGATCGATGGCATCCCGGTCATCGCCATCGATCCGAAGGGCGACATCGGCAATGCCCTGCTGACCTTTCCCAACCTCAGCGCCGAGGAGTTCCGGCCGTGGATCAGCGAGGAGGAAGCGCAGCGCAAGGGGCTCGATCCCGACGCCTTCGCCGAGGCCCAGGCCGGCCTCTGGCGCAAGGGCCTGGCCGACTGGGGCCAGGACGCCGCGCGCATCCGCACCCTGCGCGAAAAGACCGACATGGCCATCTACACCCCCGGCAGCAGCGCCGGCCTGCCGGTGTCGATCCTCGGCTCGCTCGACTGCCCGCCGCCGGCGGTGCTCGACGATGCCGAGCTGCTCGCGGAGCGACTCGAAAGCACGGCCTCCTCCCTGCTCGGCCTCATCGGCATCGAGGCCGACCCGGTGCAGTCGCCCGAGCACATCCTGCTCTGCCAGTTGTTCGCCCATCACTGGCGCGCCGGTCGCGGCCTGACCCTGGCCGACCTCGTGCGCGAGATCCAGCAGCCGCCCCTGCGCACCATTGGCGTTGTCGATCTCGAAAGCTTCCTGCCCGAGGCCAAGCGCAGCGCCCTGGCCATGCGCCTGAACAGCCTGCTCGCCTCGCCCGGCTTCGCCGCCTGGCTCGAAGGCGAGCCGCTCGACCTCCAGCGCCTGATGTACAGCAGCGATGGCCGGCCGCGCGTCAGCATCTTCAACATCGCCCACCTCGGCGACGCCGAGCGCATGTTCTTCGTCTCGCTCCTGCTCAACCAGCTGCTCGGCTGGATGCGCACCCAGCAGGGCACCACCTCCCTGCGCGCCCTCTTCTACATGGACGAGATCTTCGGCTACCTGCCGCCCTCGGCCATGCCGCCGTCGAAAAAGCCGATGATGACCCTGCTCAAGCAGGCGCGCGCCTTCGGCCTCGGCCTGCTGCTGGCCACCCAGAATCCGGTCGACCTCGATTACAAGGCGCTGTCGAACATCGGCACCTGGTGGATCGGCCGGCTGCAGACCGAGCGCGACAAGGCCCGCCTGCTCGACGGTCTCGCCGCCGCCACCGGCGGTTTCGATCGCAAGCAGTTGGAAGACACCATCGCCGGCCTCGGCAACCGCGTCTTCCTCATGCACAACGTCCACGAGGACGGCCCCGTGGTCTTCCACGTGCGCTGGATCCTCAGCTACCTCAGCGGCCCGCTGGCGCGCGACCAAATCCGCCGCCTCATGGAACCGCGACGCACCGCCGCCGCCGCCGCGCCCGCCGTCGCCGAGGACCACGGCTTCCTGCCGCCCAGCGCCAGCGCCGCGCCGGCGACCGGCAGCGCGCTCAAGCCGACCCTGCCCGAAGGCGCCGCCGAACGCTTCCTGCCCACCGACCTCGACCCCGCCGGGCTCTGCTACGTGCCCGCCCTGCTGCGCAGCGCCGTCGTCGGCTTCGAGGACGCCCGCCGCAAGATCAGCGGCAACGCCCGGGTGACCCTCGTGCATCCCATCGAGGGCGACCGCGTGCTCTGGGATCAGTTCATCGACCTGCCCCGCCACGCCGACCCGGCCGCCTGGGCCACCCAGCCAGTCGCCGGCGCCCGCTTCGCCGAACTGCCGGCGGCCGCCCTGAAAGCCGCCACCTACACCGCCATCGCCCGCGATCTGGTCGACTGGGTGCATGCCCACCACCGCGAGGAAGTCCACTTCAGCCCCGCGCTCGGGTTGGCTTCCAATCCCGGCGAGAGCGCGGCGGATTTCCGCATCCGCGTCGGCCAGGCCGCCCGCGAAGCGCGCGATGCCGCCGTCGAGGAACTGCGCGCCAAGACCGCCAAAGCGGTGAAGACCCTCGAAGACCGCGCCGCCCGCGCCCAGGCCAAGGTCGATGCCCAGCAGGCCCAGGCCACCAGCGCCAAGGTCGCCACCGCCGTCTCGATCGGCCGCAGCCTGCTCGGCGCCTTCCTCGGTCGCAAAAGCTCCGCCGCCTCCTTCTTGCGCGCCGGCACCGTCACCGGCGCCACCCGCGTCATGCGCGAATCGCAGGACGTCGCCGCCGCCCAGGCCGAACTGGCCCGCGTGCACGAAGACCTGCAGGCGCTCGAACGCCAGCTCGAGACCGACACCGCCGCCCTCGCCACCCGCTTCGATCCCGCCGCTCTTGACCTCGAAACCCTCCGCCTCGCCCCCACCAAGGCCCACATCCGCGCAGATGTTGTTGGCATCCTGTGGATGGCGGGAGAGCAGAGAGGGTAGGGCCCCGCTGCGTCGGGGCCGAAGCTGGGCGGCTGCGCCGCGGGAGTTGGGAGATCGGAGATGGAAGATCGGCCCCCGACCGCGCGCAGCGCCGTGGAGTGCGTGCAGCCCTGCTGCCGCTTTCCTCAAGCCAGCCCTGCTGGCGCTCTGCCGTCCCCGCCACTTTCGTCCGCAGATGACACAGAGAAACAGAAGAGGTCCGCAGATTTCGCAGATTGCACAGAAGGGAACCGCAGATGTCGCAGGGATCAGGGTAGGGCCCCGCTGCGTCGGGGCCGAAGCTAGCCGCGTGCAGCGCCGTGGAGCGCTCGACCCACCAAGGTTGGGAACCGCTGATGGGACGCTGATCAGACGCTGATGGGGACCACGAATGGCACGAAGATCACGAACGGATCCAGCAGGCTTCTTCGGGCCAGGCACGCCCGCGCATTTCCCCCGGTTATTCTTGACGGGAAATCCCGCATCAAAGAGCCTTTTCGTCCATGATACCCCGCCCCCTTTGGCTGCTTCTGGCATTGGGCCTTGTGGCGGCACCGACGCTGCTCTTTCTTGTCGATGCATTCCCTGATCCTAGTGGCAATCAAGTGGTGGGCACGTTCACGGCTCCTGATGGCCTGAAGAAAGCGGTGGTTTTCCAGCGCGACTGCGGAGCGACCACGGGCTTCTCGACACAGATTTCGATTCTGCCCTTGAGTCACGACCTGCCCAACGAAAGCGGCAATGTCTTCGTGGCAGACTGCGACCATGGTTCGGCTCCCGCTGCTGCACATGGCGGACCGGAAGTCCATCTTTCCTGGGCGGATTCCAACCACCTCGAAATTCGGTTCCATCCAAAGGCCCGTGTCTTTCGCTCGGAGCCCTAACGGGATGAGGTCGAAATCACCTATGCCC
>JAEYYS010000131.1 GCA_023428335.1 Verrucomicrobiota bacterium
CCCGCACATCGGCACCGGGTTTGCTGGCGTTCGTGCCGCTGGCCTGCAGGTGCCACTGCTGGGGGAAATAGGGATCGTTCGGCAGGGCCTGGCGCTGACGCTGGCGACGCAGCAGCGGACTGAGCCCAGCGATCGCCGGATGTCCGTGCAGGGCGGCGGCCGCCTTCAGGCCGCCGACCGCCCCACCCTCGCGGGCGGCGCCGATCCAGTGATCCGGCGCATAGGCCGGTTCGTCGCTAAGAACGAAACCCGCCGCGGCGAGGGCGGATCGCGCCGCGGCGGCATCGCGCACCTGCAGCAGCCACTGTTCGGTGAGCACGACCGGCGAACCCACCTCGGCAGACCGGCCCGGTTTCGCCGCGGCCGGTTGCAGCAGCAGGCCCGGCCAGTGCCCGGCGGGATCGCGACGTGAGGCGGTTGCCAGCAGGGTCGGGCGATCGCCGGCTGGCAACACTTCAAAGCGCTCGGTCGCGGGGCGACCGGGGTGGTAGAGTCGGTCCGGCACCAGAGTCAGGTGGTGCTCGCGACCGTCCTCGCGCAGGCGCAGAGGTTGTCCCGTTTCCAGGGCCGACAGGGCCGCTTGCGCCCAGTTGTCGGTCGCGGCATGGGCCGGGGTGAGGGCAGTCATCGACGCCTGCGGCAACCCAGGGGCAGCCGGCGGCGCGTTCTCGAAACGCAGCCAGAGGCCGGCGCCGAGGGCGAGCAGCAGCAGGCCGAGTCGCCCGTAACGGCGACCGCTCCTGGGGGTTGGAGGCATTCAAACAATCTACGCCCTAGCGGCCTGGCAGGCAAGCCCGGCGCGCGGCTTGACCGGGGGCACTCCGGCGTTCATGCTGGAGCTCTGTTCGCCATGAAACACCTGTTCACCCTGCTCGCCCTGATCATGCTCACCGTTGCCGCCGCCGCTGAAGCCCCGTACCGCCACGTCGTTTTCTTCAAGTTCAAGGACAGCGCCAGCGCCGAGCAGGTGCAGGCGATCGAGAAGGACTTCGCCGCCCTGGCCAAGAAGATCGACACCGTCAAGGCTTTCGAGTGGGGCACCAACGTCAGTCCCGAAGGCCTGAACGACGGCTTCACCCACTGCTTCCTCGTCAGCTTCGCCGACAAGGCCGGGCTTGAGGTCTATCTGCCGCACGCGGCGCACACGGAATTTGTCGGCAAGCTCAAGCCGCTGCTCGACAAGGTCTGCGTGGTCGACTACGTCGCCCGCTGAATCCTTTCTGCTCCACCGAATCTCACACTCGGCGGGGTTGGCGCATCAAGCCGCTGACAGCGCCGTTTCCTCATCGCGCAGGTAGCAGGAGGGATCCGGGGCCCAGAAGTCGCCGGTCATCTGCAGGGCGCGCACGCGGAAGCCGCCGCCGCAGAGGTTGAGCCAGCGGCAGTTGGCGCAGCGACCGGTCAGGTGTTCCTTGCGCTCGCGCAGGGCGTTGAGCTGCGGGTGATCGCGCGAGCTCCAGATCTCGCTGAACGGCCGCTGCTTGACGTTGCCGAGGGTCAGGCTGTGCCAGAACTGGTCGGGGTGGACATGGCCCTGGGTGTCGATGTTGCTGATGCCGGTGCCGGAACTATTCGCACCGCCGCCGTTCCAGGTCAGCAGTTCGAGCGCGCGTGCCGCCCGTTCCGGATCCTCGCGCAGCAGGCGCAGGTAGAGGTAGGCACCGTCGACCGGTTGATCGACGGTCAGCACCTCGCGCGGCCGGCCGGAGGCGGCCCATTGGGCGGTGCGATCAAGAATCTTGTCGAGCGCGGCGCGGGTCTTCTCATGCGGCACCTCGATGAGGTCGGCGCCGCGACCGCTGTACACGAGGTGGTAGAAGCAGACGCGCTCAATGTCCTCGCGCTCGATGAAGTCGAGGATGGTGTCGAGGTCGTCGATGTTGTGGCTGGAGAGGGTCAGGCGCAGGCCGACCTTTTGACCGACCGCCTTGCAGTGGCGGAAGGCGGCTACGGCCTTGTCGAAGGCGCCGATGCGGCCGCGGAAGTGGTCGTGCGTGCCGCCCATGCCGTCGAGCGAGATGCCGACGTAGGAAAAGCCAATGTCCTTGAGCCGGCGGGCGGCATCGGCGCTGATCAGCGTGCCATTGGTCGAGAGGGTCAGGCGCAGTCCCCTGCCCGCCGCGTACTCGGCGAGTTCGAAAAAGCGCGGATGGATCATCGGCTCGCCCCCGGAGAGCAGCAGGGCCGGCACCTTGAACCCGGCCAGGTCGTCGACCACCGCCTTGCACTGCTGCCAGTCGAGTTCGCCCGGATAATGCCGTGCATCGGAGTCCTGGTAGCAGTGCAGGCACTTCAGGTTGCAGCGCCGGGTGATGTTCCAGACGACAATGGGACGTCGCTCCGCCGCGCTGGTTGGCGCGCCATGGCCGCGGCCGTAGCGCAGGTGATCCATCGGCTGGGCGACATCGCAGTAGAGGCGGGTGAGATTGATCATGCCGAAACAACGGCCTGCTCGGCCACCGGCCTGCCGCCGATCTTGCGCAGTGCTGGGCGGGGGTTGGGGAGGGAGCGCAGAGCTGGGAGCATCGTGATGGCTGGCAAGGCTGCTGCCTGCGAACCTCTCGGCTCCAAGCTCCTCCCGTCGCGCTACGACAAAAAAGACTTCCCTTTTTGCCGCCTGAAGCTTTGCTTGCCTTTCCACCATGAAGCTGCCCACCACCGCCCTGCTCGCCCTTCTCCTTGCCGCCTGCGCTCCCCAGGAACGCGCCATCCCGGTCCATGTCGCCACCACGGCGGTGGCCGAGCCGAACGAGGGCAAGATGAAGCGCCACGAGAGCTTCAACGAGATCTCCAAGGCGGGCGAGGCCAAGCTGGTTTTCCTGGGCGACAGCATCACCCAGGGCTGGGAAGGCAAGGGCAAGGCCACCTGGGAGAAGTTTTATGCCAAGCGCAACGCCGCCAACTTCGGCATCGGTGGCGACCGCACCGAGCACGTGCTCTGGCGCCTGCAGAACGGCAACTTTGATGGCCTGACGCCGAAGCTGATCGTGCTCATGATCGGCACCAACAACACCGGTCATCAGAACCGCCCGATGCCGGAGATCAACAACCAGATCTATGCCTGCAGCGCCGAACAGACCGCCGACGGCGTCGAACTCATCCTGCGCACGCTCAAGCAGAAGGCGCCGCAGGCGAAGATCCTGCTGCTGAGCATCTTCCCGCGCGGCGAAACCCCGGCCGACCCGATGCGCCAGCAGAACGAGGCCACCAACGCCCTCATCGCCAAGTTCGCCGACGGCAAGACTGTGCATCACCTCGACATCGGCAAGACCTTCCTGCAGCCCGACGGCACCCTGACCAAGGAGATCATGCCCGACCTGCTGCACCTCTCGGAGAAGGGCTACGACCTGTGGGCCGAAGCCATCGAGCCGAAGATCCAGGAACTGCTCGGCGAGTGATCATCGTTCACCTCCGGTCGGCGCGGGCTGGCCGGGGGTGACAAAATTTGCGGTCAGTCCGCCAGAGCGCTCGCCTGCCACGCAAGGCCAAGCCACTCATTCAACGATTCGCCCACATGGCGAATCGGCGGAATGGACAGGAGCAAAAACGGCTCGGAGGGCGGCGTCCATCGCAGTTGCCGCGCTTTGGCGACGCAACGGCGTTTCCACCCCGTGTTGAGGTAGGGCTTGAGTTCTACAGGAACGGTGGACAGATGAACTTCAAGCAGGGTGTCTGAGCCACGCCGGAGGATTCGGCAGCGATGAATGGCGTCCACTGGCAGGTGCAATGCGCCAAATCCGTGGCCCACGGACAAGCGTCCATCCTTGAGCGAAAGTACCGTCAAGGGCACCATTGCCAGCCAACCCAAAACCCCTGCGGCGGCACCGAACCCGCCATGCAGCCAGCGTAGGTCTTGCGGTGGCAATGCTTCCCAGCTGACAAAAGTCAAGACACCCCACAAGGTCAGCAGCAAGGCGAACAGGGCGAGGAAAAGGCGTCGATCTGTGGCAAGTCTTTTCTGCATGGCGGTTGTGATGGGAAGACTGATGGAGACAGCCCTGCTGCACAGACAAAAAACAGCGGGCAGTGCCCGCGCTCCCTTCCGGAAACGAAGCACTTTTGACTCTCCGCTCTACGTCCTCAGCTCTCCGCTCACCCCAGGTGCTCGCCCTTGAGCACGTCGGCCAGGGTTTGGCGTTCGCGCACCACGGTCGCCTTGGCGCCATCGACCAGAATCTCGGCGGGCATCGGGCGGGTGTTGTAGTTCGAGGCCATGGTGAAGCCGTAGGCGCCGGCGCTGAGCACGGCGAGCACATCGCCCTCGTGCACGGGCGGCAGCTCGCGGTTCTGGGCGAGGAAGTCGCCGGTCTCGCAGATCGGGCCGACGACATCGACGATCTCGGTGTCGCCATTGGCCGGCTGCTTGAGCGGGGCGATCTGGTGCCAGCCTTCGTAGAGGGTCGGGCGGATGAGGTCGTTCATGCCGGCGTCGACAATTTTGAAGGTCTTGGCGGCACCGCGCTTTTCGTAGAGCACGCGGGTGAGCAGGGCGCCGGCGTTGCCGACCATGAAGCGGCCGGGTTCGCAGAGGATGCGCAGGCCGAGTGGCTGCAGCAGCGGCACCACGGCGTCGGCATAGGCCTGGATGGTCAGTGGATGCACGGTTTCGTTTTCCTGCCACCAGCTTTCCGGACCGGAATCCAGGCTCTGGCGGTAGTTGATGCCGATGCCACCGCCGATGCTGAAGAACTGGATGCCATGGCGCGCCTGGATCTCGCGCACCAGCGGCACGACCTTGCGCACGGCCTCGACGAAGGGCTCGACGCTGGTGAGCTGCGAGCCGATGTGCATCTGCAGGCCGCGCAGTTCCAGGTGCGGGCAGTCGCTGGCGATGCGGGCGTAGACGTCGGCGATGTTCTCGAAATCGACGCCGAACTTGTTCTCGCTCTTGCCGGTGGTGATCTTGGCGTGGGTCTTGGCGTCGACGTTCGGGTTGACGCGCACGGCGACCGGCGCCTTGCGACCAAGCTCGCCGGCGATCTGGTTGATGTGGCGCAGTTCGGCCTCGGACTCGGCGTTCAGGCAGTAGATGCCCTGCTCAAGCGCGTAGGCGATCTCCTCGCGGGTCTTGCCAACGCCGGCGAAGGTGCACTTGCCGGGGTCGCCACCGGCCTGGATGACGCGGTAGAGTTCGCCACCGGAGACGATGTCGAAGCCGCCGCCGAGGCGGGCAATGGTGGCCAGCACGGCGAGGTTGGAGTTGGCCTTGACCGCGTAGCAGATCAGGTGGTCGAGGCCGGACAGGGCGGCGTCGAGGCGGGTGTAATGGCTGGTGATGGTCGCCTTGGAATAGACGTACAGCGGCGTGCCGTACTGATCGGCGAGCGACTGCAGGGGCACGTCTTCGACGCAGAGCTGGCCGTTGGAGTAGTGGAAATGATGCATGGGCGGGCCGGGTTCATAGGCGGGAAGCCCCGGCTTGCAAGCCGGAGTCCTGCCCTGATGCGTGGAGAAGACTCAGGGCGCGCCGGCACTGGCAACCGATTCCGCCTGCTCCTGGCTGGCCTTGTCGAGCTTGGCCAGCGGGTACGGGATCTCCTGGCCGTTGGCCATCTTCAGCACGACGTTAGTGCCGTCCATGCGCACAAAACCGGCCTGGATGGTTTTGCCTTCGAAATTGGTCCAGTTGAGGATCGATGGCTTGGCAGGCGTTTCCGCGACGGCCGGAGCCTGGCCGGGCAGAGTCGCGCCGGCGTTGATCCAGCTGCGCAGCTTCTCGATCTCGCGGTCCGACAGGTTGCCCTCGGGCGGCATGTGCGCCTCGTGGTTGGGATCCGAAACGACGATGAAGACATGGCTCTCCGCCGGTTTGCCAGGCACGATCGCGCCCTTGGGATTGATGTCGAGCTTGAGCGTCTCCAGATCGTCGAAAACGTAACCCGCTTTCTTTTTGCCGGTCTTCTCGCTGTGGCACTCATAGCAGTGCTTCTCCAAAATCGGCTGCACCTCCTTCTCAAAGTCGGCGGCGACAGCGACAAGGGGGGCGCAGAAAACAGCAAAAAACGGGCGGATTTTCATGGGGGTGCGAAAGGAACGCCCGAGGCCGGGTATCCTTTGAAAATCTCGCGTGGAACCGGCGCTTTTTCATTGCGCTTTTCACTCAAGAAAATATCTTATTTTCATGAAATCGTGCTGGTTTGTTGCCCTGCTGTTCCTAGGCACCGCTTTCGCCGCCCCAGATTGGGAAACCTGGGTGCGCAGCGATGGCACGATGTTCGAAGCGCGCGTGCGTCAGGTCGCACCGGGTGTCGCCACCTTTGAACTGCGCTCCGGCGGCGAGCAGACCCTGGCACCGACCCAACTCGCCGAGCGCAGTCGGCGTCGCCTGGCCGAGGTGCTCGGCCTGCTGCCTGACACGGGCAAGGCGGTCGCGACGACCTCCAGCGCAGTTCCGCCCCCTTCCCCGGCTGCTGCCGAAAACCTCAACGCCAGCGATGCCGGCATGCTGGAGTCGCGTTTCGGTCAACAGGCGACAGTGACCGGCACGGTGCGTCGCGTCGCCACCCTCGGCAGCAGTGGTCACCGCCTGCTGGAGTTTGAGGGCGAGGTGTTCAGCGTCTTCATCCGCCGCAGCGATCTTGAAAAACACCCTGACTGGCCGCTCGACGCGCTCACCGGGCGACGCGTGCGCGTGCAGGGCGAGATCGGCAAGTACCGCGAGCGCCTGCAGATTCAGGTCAGCGAACCGGCCTCCCTGCAGGCGCTCGACGACTCAGTTTTTCAGCCAGGGCGGTAGTTCGATGTCGGCGCTCTTCACGGGCGCCTTGTCGCCGGTCCAGACAAAGCCGGCCTTTTCAAAGCTGCCGCGGTTGGCGCGCAGGTGGTCGAGCAGGCGACGTCCCAGCTCGCGGTTGAGCGAATCCTTGCGCACCGCAAAGGGCTGGATGGCCTTGGCCTTGTCGGCTGGCAGCGGCAGGGCGTCGAAGTGCTCGGCCTGCTGCTGGATGTTGATGCGGTAAACCACGGCGGCATCGAGCGAGCCGGCGCGCAGTTGGTTGACCAGGAAATCGCCGGTGGGCACCTGGCTGGAGGCATTTTTGCTGACGCTTTCCCAGAGGTTCATCGAGCTGAGGATGCCCATCGTCATGAAGCCGAGAGTCGACTGTTCGGCATTGCAGATGCCGACGCGCAGCCCGGGCCGGGCGAGGTCGGCGAGGGTCTGGATGCCCTTGGGATTGCCCTTGGGCACAGCGATGATGATCTCGGCCTCGGTGAGCAGCACAGCTTCGGGGAAATGCTCGGCCACCGGCGGCACGAAGCAGACGTCGCAGGCATAATACACGTCGGGGAACTTCGGATTGCGGCTGTCGCCCATGGTCTTCATTGCCGCGCAGAGGATGCCGCAGCCGTTGAAGACGGTGGTGACGCTGATGCCCTCGCGGGTGGCGAAGTCCTGGACGAGTTGCTCAATGGCCGGCCGGTTGACACCGCCACTGAACAGGATCAGCTCGGGTTTCACCGCCCAGGCGTCGCCACCGGCCGGGGTGAAGCCATGCTTTTGAAAGACTTCTCCGCCGCGCTGTGGTGCCGCCAGGTAACGGGCAAAACGCAGGGCATCCGGGGCCGAAACGGCGGACGTCAGGACTGCGGCGCTGGCGTTTTCCAGGTGCTTGGCAAACTCGGCCAGCTCCACCTTCTCCAGCCCCTCGAACTGCGGCACCGTGCTGTCCCAGATCAGGGCGGCATCAGCGGCGCCCAGCTTCACATCGGCGGCGATCTCGGTGACGGTCGGTTTCATCACCGCGGCTTTCGCAGCCAGCGCCGGCCAGCGCTCGCCGAGCAGACGCACCGCCACCTTGCCCGCGCTGGCCGCCTCGGGATTCGGCAGGGCCACCCGGATGTCGGCCTTGAGCAGGTCGTCGAAGCCGCGGATCTGCTTGGGATTGCCGGCAGCGACGGCGACCACGAGCTTCTGCCTGGCCAGCGGCAGCACCTCACGCACGACCTCGAGCTTGCGGGCATCGGCGAGCGAGGCGTCATCGGCGGCGATGAAGAGATCGCCCTGCTTGGCGACACGCAACTGCGTGAGCAGGGTGCCGGTGCCGCCGAACTGCAGTGCCACTTCGGTCCCGGTCTCCTCCTGGTAACGCGCGGCGGCGGCCTCGACCGGCTTCTTCAAACCGGCGGCGCAAAAGACGGTCAGGCGTTGCGGCCCGGCCTCAGTGGCGGGGCGCAGGGCGTAGTAGGCGAGCGCGCCGGCGGCGAGCAGCAGGACGGTGCCAACAAGGGGGCGGGACATGCAGAGAAATCGGCGGTGGGTTGGGTCAATCTTTCGGACTGCGACGCAGCAAACGCCAGGCGGCAAAGACCAGCAGCAGGGCGGCGGCGATGGCCCAGCCCTTCCTGGAGGCAGCCACCGGCTCGGCCACCGGCTCCGTGGTGATGGTTTCCGGAGCGGCCGTTTCCTGGGCCACTTCCTCGGCAACTTCCGGTATTGCCACCACCGGTTCGGCGGCGTCGTTTTTGCCGGCGATCGCCAGGGCCTGATC
>JAEYYS010000152.1 GCA_023428335.1 Verrucomicrobiota bacterium
CCTACGCCCTGCTCACCCGCGCCGCCCTGCCCGGCGCCGATTCCTGGTCGCACCAGTACGGCAACGCCGCCAACACCGCCAGCAACAAGGACGAACGCGTCAAGGGCGGCCTCAGCGTGCTCTGGTACGGCGATCCCGGCCCCGGCAAGATGGTCAACCGCCACGTCGGCGCGGTCGGTCCGATCTCCACCAACGGCCGCCTCTTCATCCAGGGCGAATGGACGGTGATGGCCTACGACGCCTTCAACGGCCGCGCCCTCTGGGAGGTGGAAAACCCCGGTGCCCTGCGCGACGGCCTCAAGGGCGCCTACGAACCCGGCAACATGGCCGCCAGCGACGACCATCTGTTTGTCGCTGTCGAAGACCACTGCAACCAGTTCGACGCCGCCACCGGCAAGGTCGTGCACCAGTTCAAGCTGCCCGACCAGGACCTGCAACCCGACAAGCAGTGGGGTTACATCGCCTATGAAAACGGCATCCTGTACGGCGCGGTGACCGACCGCAAGGAACTCGCCGCCGTGCGCGCGCGCCGCAGCCGTGCCGCCGCCCAGGCCAGCGACGCGATCTTCGCCTACGACGTCGCCAGCCAGAAGCTGCTCTGGCGTCATCAGGGGCAGTACATCTCCCATGTCACCATCGCCATCGGCGACGGCCGCCTGTTCTTTGTCGACAGCTCGCTGACGCCCGAGCAGCGCGACGACCTGCTCAAGGCCGACAAAACCGAGTTGGCCAAGCTCACCGGCAAGGCGCGCGAACTGGCTGAGGAACGCCTGAAGAGCGCCGACGTGCGCATGGCCACCGCGCTTGATGCCCGCACCGGCGAACTCGTCTGGGCGAAGCCGGTTGATGTCACCGACTGCAGCGAGATCGGCATCGGCGGCGGCAGCCTCACGCTCATTTATCAAAACGGCCACCTCGTGCTCGGCGGCGCCAACGCCAACGGCCACTACTGGGAGCAGTACCTCGCCGGTGAGTTTGAGCGCCGTCGCCTCGTCGTGCTCGACGCCGAAAAGGGCAACAAGCTCTGGTCCAAGGACGCCAACTACAAGAGCCGGCCCACCGTCATCAACAACGAGATCATCGCCGAACCCTGGGCCTACGACCTGTACACCGGCAAACCCAAAACCCGCACCCACCCTCTCACCGGCGAAGAGACTCCCTGGATGTTCTCCCGCCCGGGTCACCACTGCGGCACCCTCTCCGCCACCCAGCACCTGATGTTCTACCGGTCGAAGACCACCGCCTTCTACAACCTCGACACCGACGAGGGCACCGAGCACTTCGGCGGCCAGCGCCTCGGCTGCTGGATCAACACCATCCCCGCCAACGGCCTGGTCATGGTGCCCGAAGCCAGTGCCGGCTGCGTCTGCCTGTTCTCGATCGCCTCCACCCTCGTCTTCGAACCGCGCGACCAGAGCCGCATGAAGTGGGGCGTGTACAGCGCCAGCGGCGACAGCCGACCGGTGCGTCACATGGCCCTCAACCTCGGCGCGCCTGGCGACCGCCGCGATGCCCACGGCAAGCTCTGGCTCGGCTACCCGCGTCCGTCCTCGCGCGCCGGCATCGACCTGCCGCTCAACCTCAAGCAGAGCTTCGCCAAGGGCGGCGCCTTCTTCGATGTCAATGAAGAGACCCTCACCTTGGCCGGCACCGACACCCCCTGGCTGTTCGCCTCCGGCGCCAGCGGCCTGAGCAAGGCCGAGGTCCCCCTGCTCAACCCGGGCGACGCCCCGCAAACCTACCAGGTCCGCCTCAGCTTTGCCGCCCCCGCCGGCGACAAGCCCGGCCAGCGCGTCTTCGACGTCAAACTGCAGGGCAAAACCGTCGCCGCCGGCCTCGACATCGCCGCCAAAGCCGGCGCCGCGCAGACCGCCCACATCGAAACCTTCGAGAATATCGCTGTCACCGACAACCTCGTCCTCGAACTTGTGCCCGCCCAGGCCGACGGCCCGCTGCCCGTGCTCAACGCCCTGGAAATCCTGCGCACCGGCGACAAGGAAATCACAGCCGGCGTGGTGACGCGGTAGGCTGCCGCGTTGAAAACTTCGACCCACCCGTGGCGACCTGATCCCTCGATCAGGCGCTGCGTCATACGCCGGGCTTTGACAGGCGATCAAAGACCCGGCGGCTCGACCAAGGGCAGATCGAGCACACAGGGGCTATGGTCGGACAGGCGCAGGCGCAGGCTTGGGGCAACGAGGCCGCTGAGCGTCTCCCCGTAGTGCGGGGCCAACCGATAGGAACGGGGCGGCTGGGCGCTCGGCGGAGCTTTGACAAAGAGCCAATCCAATCTGCCTTTGCCAAAGGGCCCAATGGGCCGCAGCACGCTGAAGCTGGGTGCCTGTCCCTTGATGGCCTTTTCATTCGAGTTGGCCAGCTTGGCGGCGGATTGATTGATCGAGCGGGCTCGATCGCCACGGAAGTCAAAGCGGCCACCATCGTCGAAGCGGAAGTCTTCAATCTGCCGGAACATCGCGCGTGTGCGATTCGGCAGAACGACCGGGATGTGCGGTGCCAGCGGGCTGTGCAGATTTTTGACGTTGTTGAGCAGGATGCGCCCAGAGTTCACCAGCAGGGGTGCCGACATGATGACATTCATGCCGACTCCGAACCAGGTTTCGGAATCCAGCGACGTGCGCCGAATCACCCGCGAGGTGGAGGTGGGGCTGAGGTCGGTGCGGGAGGAATTGTGGTCCCCACCCATGACAACGGTGTGGGGAATCTGACGGATGTGCGAGAGAATTTCCGCCATCTGCGCCTCGCGATCCTGCGGCCGGGCTTTGATCTCGAGATGATTGTGAACGATGCTCAGGGTATCTCCGGGCAGGCCGGGAACCTCGAGATCCACCTGGAAGAAAATGCGGCCGCCGACCTTCATCTCGCGCACCATTTTGTTTTCAAACATGACCTCAGCGGCAAAGCGCCGGGAGTCCTCCAGCAGGGCGGTTTTTTCCCGCTCCCCTTCATGCCAGTCATAGGGCTGCGTCTGAAGCTGAAAACAGCGCGCACTTTTGATGGGGTAACGCGAAAGCACGGCCTGCCCGAAGACGCCCTTGTAGCGCGCGGGATCAGGTTGATGGCGCACACTGCCACCACGTCCGTCTGGAAAACTCTCCAGGCCCAGCAAAACCGGATCAATCTCGAGTTGCTTGGGCGCGTAGGCATAGTTCATGCCAAGCGCGCGGGCGATGTCGCGGGCTGAATCACGGTAACCGGACCGGCCGATGCCGATGTCCATCTCCTGCAGCAGGATGACATCCGCGGAGGCCAGACGTTCCCGCTGGCGCAACAAATCCGCCCGCAGCGCGCCACCCGGCGGTGCGAGCGCGGGATCAATGAGCGCCTCGAAGGCGGCCTCGGAACCCAGCACCCGCGCAACCTCGCGGGCGTGAATGGATTTTTCGATGTTCCAAGTCGCCACGCGCAGGAACTCTCCCATTGTTGCGTTGCGCGCCCTCGACGGTTTTTTGCCGGCATGCCAAGCCTCATTGGAGATGATGGGGCGACTGAAAAAACGCATCAGCTTGACCTCAAGCGCGCCGCCCGGCCTTGGCTCATGGACCAGACTTTTCAACTCCTCAAAAGTCAGGAACTCCGTGTCCTGAAAACGTGGCACTCGAGCCTGAAAACCGCGCACCGGCTCAACCCGCTCCTGCACAAGTGTGTGCTGGCGGTTCGTCTTCGGCAGCGTGCCGCAGGCTGCCAGCAGCAGGCACAGCATGGGCAGAAGGCGGGGCAGACAAGTCATCGGGCACAGTCGCATGCCAAGCTTTCGCGGCTTGGTCAAGTCATGGATGCCGGAGACTCACGCTCAACCCCAGGAAGACTCACTCGGCCAGCAGTCGCCGCATGCCCTGAAGCAGGACTTCCTCGACCTCGGGTGCGACGTTGCTCGAGCTGGGCTGGGTTTCATAACCGCCCTCGTCGTAGGCGACCTTGGTGCCGATGTAGCCGGGGCCGTAGTCGCCGTAGGCGGCCAGGCAGACAAAGCCGTTCGGCTTCATCTTTTGGGCGGCGAGTTGATACTCGACGAACAACTCACCAGGCAGGTGCAGGATGGACACCCCGCCGAGGCGCAGGCAGGACAGCTCGATCTCGTGGCCGTTCTGCAGGCGCTCGACAAAGGTCAGCTTACCGGCAGCGGCGAGGCGCTCGCCCTGCTCGGCCGCGGGGTTGTTCAGGGTTTGGCGCAGCGTCTCCGCCTTGAGATGCCGGGCCAGCGGCAAGCGCACTGGTTCAACCTTCCAGGCGACCTCATCCGCCCGCAGCGGCACTTTCTTCGTCGCGGCCAAGGCGCGGCGCATGCCGTCGGCCATGCGCTCGGTCAACTGCACCCGCGCCTCCGGCGTGCCGTCGTTGTACTTGCCGGCGGCGATGTTGCCGGCCGCGCCGTTGAAATGCACCAGCAGGCCCCCGCCCTGCGCCTGCTCATGGCGGGCGCGTGCCAGACCGACAAATTCCGAGGTGACATCGCCCTTGCCGAAGTAGCTCTGCGGGTGCGTGGCGTAGTAGCTGAGACTGACCACGGCCTGCTCGCCATCGTAGAAGGTCAGCATCTTCAGCAGCGGATCGATCACCCCCTCGGGCGCAGCCAATGCCTCCTCGACGCGCGAGGCGCTGAGGTCATAGCCGTTGCGCCGGGCATTGGCCGCCAGCCGCGACAGCAGCGGCTCGGGAATGCGGTAGGAACTGGAGCGGGCAATCATGACCTTGCCGTTCGGACCAAGAATGCGGCGATTCGAGGCCACCTTCTCCACCGCCGCCTCGCCCACCCCCAGGTGCGTGACAGGTCGCGCCTCGGCCAGGCTGGCGCGCAGGGCCGCGGCCACGCCGGCCAGGGCACGTTGGACAAAGGCCACATCGCAGCGGATGCCGCCGAGACCGAGCGGCTCCAGCAGGGCCTCGGCCCCGGGATCACCGCGCACGCCGTCGTGCTGATGCAGGGCATGCACGGCCACGCGCTCCGGCGTGGTGCCCGCGGCCTCCGCCAGGGCTTGCCGCCAGGCATCGTGGCCCTCGTTGGCGATGCCGATCCAGTCGACCGCGCACAGCACGATCGGCGCGCCCGCACCGAGCAGGACGATACCGCGGGCACTCAGCGGATCCTCAATCGATCGCGCCGGCGCATAGGCCACCGGCGAACCGAGCGGTGGTGTGACATCCGCCTGAAACACCGCCAGACGCAGCTCGGTCGGCGCCGACGCCACCTCACGACTCTGCCCGATCAGTACGACCACCACCACCAGCACCGCCAAGGCTGCCAACAAAGATCCCGAAAAACGATTCATCCCACTCCTACGCCGCCCCGCCTTATCCCTTATCCCTTATCTCCCACAGCCCGCGCAGTCCGGCCGTTGCGGCAGGCGGGTGCGACGGAAGCGCATGCTCGACAAATCCATCGACAGCAGTTCACCCGCCAGCGGCTCGCCCAGACCGGTGAGCAGCTTGATGACCTCGACTGCGCCGATGCAGGCAGCGGTGCCGGAGACGGCGCCAAAGACCGGGAACTGGCGTTTCCAGGTCGGCGGCACCTCGGGCACGTAGCAACGCAGGCAGCCGGTGCGACCCGGCACAAAGGTGGTGACGCTGGCCTCGAAACCGGCCATGGCGCACTCGACCATGGGTTTGCCCAAGCGCATGGCGGCATCGTTGAGGGCGAGTCGCTCCTGAAACAGCGGCGCGGCATCGACCACGACATCGGCCTGTGCCACCAACTCGGCGGCATTGGTCGGACTGACATTCTGGGCAACCCCGGTGAGGCGAATCAATGGATTCAACTCGCGCAAACGGCGCAGGATGCTGTCGATGCGCGGCTGGCCGAGGTGATCGGTGGTCTGCAAAAGCTGGCGGTTGAGGTCGGCCGGTTTCAACACGCCGCCATGGGCGAGGATGAGGTGGCCAACCCCGGCGGCGGCGAGTTCGTAGGCGACAAGGCCGCCGAGCCCCCCGACGCGGGAAATCAGGACCGTCGCCTGCTTGAGCTTGAGCTGACCGGCTTCGCCCATGCCCTCATGCCACATCTGCCATTCGTACCGGGCGACTTCCTCGGGCGTCAATGTGTCGTCGGGTTCCGGCTTCATGCGACAAGCAGTTCAGTGCGCACCCCTTCGGGTTCCAAATGAAAGACGCGGTCGGCCAGGGCCTCGGCCTCGGCCTTGGAATGGGT
>JAEYYS010000227.1 GCA_023428335.1 Verrucomicrobiota bacterium
GGTGAGCAGGGCGTAGGTGCCGGCCTGGCGCAGGGCGGCCTTTTCATCGAGCAGGCCGGTGGCCTTGAGCCAAGCATCGACGCTGGTTTTCGCGGCGGTCTTGACGGCGTCGGCGGCCGAGTCGGGCACACCGAGGGCGAGTACGCCGCCGATCGGTTTCAACACGCGCGCCACCTCCTGGGGCAGGCCGGGCATGTGGCCGGTGAGCAGCAGGTGGTCGGAGACGATCAGGTTGGCGAAGTAGCTGGCGTGAGGGATGACCGTCAGGTCGAGATGGTCGATGACCAGGCGCGAACCATAGAGACCGGTGCGGACGAGGGTGTCGCGGGAGGCACGGACTTTTTCTGCATCGGGCTCCAGGCCGTAGACCTTCAGCTCGCTGCGCTGGGCGATCTCCCAGGCGAGGCGGCCCTGCTCGCTGCCGATGACCAGGCAGAAGCCGTCCTTGGTACCACTGTGCGCCAGGATCTGTTCGGCGGCGTCGGCGTAGAGTTTCGACAGGCCATCCTGCGGGAAGGGGTTTTTCTCGAGGGCCGGTGTCTCGGCGAGCGCCGGCAGTTTCTGGGTGGCAGCGGCGAAGGCATAAACCTTGCCGGCGGTGGTGCTGACCAGCAGGTGCTCGTTCGCCACGGCCAAGCCGCGGGCCTCGCCCTCGACCGCGCTTTTCCAAGTCTCCGTGCCGGTGGCGGCATCGAGGCAGAGAACCTCGTCCTTGCCGCCGACGACCAGCGTGTTGCCGGCGAGGATCAGGGCGGATTCATGGGCGATCGGCCGGCTCCAGAGGATGCCGGCGTGCTTGAAGTCCTCCAACTGCTTGCGCCAGTCGGCGAGTTGATCCTTCTTGGCCTGGTAATCCACACGCAGCGGTTCGTATTTCTGCGCGGCCTTGGCGAGGGCGGCCTCGGCTTCGGCGATGCCCTTGCCGGCGGCCTTGGCGGCCTTGAGCGCCTTGTCGGCGGCGGTCACCTTCTTGAGTTCGGCCACCGCGGCATGCTTGCGCAACTCGCCGTTGAGTTTGTAGGCCTTCATTTCGATGGCATGACGCTCCTGGGTGCTGCGCGCATGGACATCGCCGTCGATGGCGGTGATTTCCTTGCCGTTGGCCATGAAACCCGTGCTCCCGGAGAAGGTCATCATGCGACCGCGGAACCAGGCGTAGCCGGTCTTGCCGGTTTTCTGGTCGAGCGCCAGCACCTGGTGCTCACCGACCGCGAGGATTTGGTCTTCGACGAGCATCGCCTGCGCACCGCCGATCTGGCCACCGGCGTCGCTGCGCCAGCCGGGCGAGGGTTTGTTCACGGGCGCACCGGTGTGGCGGTCAAAGGCCATGGCCAGCGCGCGGCCGGAAGGCACGAACAGCAGGTCCTTCGTGGCGAGTAGGTAACCCTGCGGCGAGAGATCGTTGCGGCCGGCGTCTTGCTGGCTGATCGTGTCGTTCTTCCACAGCACCTTGCCGGTTGCCGCTTCAACCGCGTGAATGAAAACCTTTTCATGCGGGAACACGCCGGCACCGAAGAAGGCGACGCCATTGTCCACCAGCACACCCGTGCGCACCGGCCAGCGCGAAATCATGCGACCGCGGGCCAGCACCCGTTCGTCATTCGGTCCGGCGCGCAGACGCCAGATCAGGGCGCCGCTGGCGGCATCGAGGCAGTACACATGGCCGTCGTCCGAGCCGGTGTACAACCGGCCCTCGGCGATCATTGGCGCCAGACGGATGGGCCCGTCGGTGAAGTAGCTCCAGAGTTCGCGACCGGTCGCCAGATCGACGCAATAGAGGCGGCCATCGACCGAGGAGCCGAAGTAGGCGCGCCCGCCGGCGATGGCGGTGTGGAAGACATCGTCGAAACGGATGCGATTGTGCAACTCCAGGCCCTCGATGACGCGGCCGTCTTCGCCCGGCCAGGCCAGCTCGGGTGCCACCGGGGAACTGTGCACCCAGCGCGGCTGCAGCGGCGTGCTCAGGTTCGCCTGCGTGTGGCCGACGCGGCTGGCATCGTGTTGATAGGTGGGCCAGTCCGCCTGGGCGGACAGCGACAGCAGGCAGAGCGGCAGCAGGAGAGCTTTCATGGCAGAGTCGGGAGAAAAGAAGTACGGGCGGCGGTGGCGGAGGCTATCGGATGAGGGATGGCCAATGGCCAATGACGAATGACCAATGACGAATGACGAATGCGGTGGGCGGAGCCGTGGAACTTGGGATTTGGAACTTGGGATTTGAAACTGAAACCCCGCCTCTCGGGCGGCGTAGGTTTCTGCCATGCGTTCCCCCTCGCGTTTGTCGCTCTGTCTCCTCTTTTTCGCCGCCTCGGCGCTGGCCTGTTCGGTGCCGGTGTTTCGGTATGCCCTGGAACATTGGCCGGCGGATCCCTTTCAGGTGCTGGTGTTTCACCGCGGGGCTTTGTCGGCGGAGCTGGAGCAGGCGCTGAAGGCGACGGAAGCGACCGAAGGTGCTCGTCCCAATGTGCGGGTGCGACGGATCGATCTTGATGACAATCCGCCGGCGGAACTGGTGCGCCTGTTTGAGCAGCAGCCGGAGGCGCGTGCGCCCTGGCTGGTCGTGCGCTTTCCCTCGTCGTCCGGACTGCACGAGCCGGTGCTGTCGGCGCCGTTCACGGCCGACACGCTCGCCCAGGCCCTCGATTCACCCGCGCGCCGTGAGCTGGTGCGCCGCTTGGGCGAAGGCCAGAGTGCGGTCTGGCTGCTGCTGGAGTCGGGCGACAAGGCGGCCGACGATGCCGCAGAGCAGCGACTGCAGGAGCGGCTCGACTATCTGCAGGGCGTGATGAGCCTGCCCAAGCTTGATGAATCGGACATCGCCAACGGCCTTGTCTCCGTGCCGGAGGAGGATCTGCGACTGGAGTTTTCCCTGCTGCGCGTGGCCCGCACCGATGCTGCCGAGGCGGTGCTGGTGCGGCAGTTGCTGCTCAGCGAGGACGGCTTGGAAGAGGTCGAGGGTGAGCCCATGGTGTTCCCGGTGTTCGGTCAGGGCCGCGCGCTTTATGCGCTGGTTGGCGAAGGCATCCGCAACGAGACGATTGAGGCCGCTGCAGCGTTTCTCATCGGCAAATGCTCCTGCCAGGTGAAGGAGCAGAACCCGGGTGTGGATCTGCTCATGGCTGCCGATTGGGCTGCTGTTGCCAAGGCCTCGCCGGTGCTGGATCGCAACCTGCCGACACTGGAGGAGCTGTTGCCGGTGGAAACCGTCACCACCGAGGCCAAGCCCGCCGCGACCGGTCTGCCGCGCTGGGCGCTTGGGGCAGGGGTCCTGCTGCTGGCCTTGGCCGGACTCTGGCTGCTGCGCCGCTGAGCTTGCACACGGCCCGGCTTGTGACTCAGTGCGGTCATGTCGCTGTTCTCCTTCATCCTCGCCTCGGCACGGCATTACTGGCGCGGCCATCTTGGCCTGCTGCTCGGTGCCTTTCTGGCCTCGGCCATCCTCAGCGGCTCGCTGCTGGTGGGCGATTCCGTGCGCGCCAGCCTGCGCCGCGTGGCGGAATTCCGGCTCGGCAAGGTGCAGACGGGGCTGCTCGGTGGCGACCGCTGGTTCACGGAAACCCTGGCCCGTGAGGCCGGTGCAACACCGCTCATCCTGGCGATCGGTTCGGCCTCGGCCGGCGATGTCCGCGTCAATGGCGCCCAAGTGCTCGGCGTGGAATCCGGCTTCTGGCAGCTCGGTCCGAGCGGCCGCGGTCCGGAACTCGCCTCGGGTCAGATCGGCCTGAGCGAATCGCTGGCACGCAAGCTCGGCGCCAAGACCGGCGACAGCGTGTTGGTGCGGCTGGAGCGACCGAGCGCGATCTCGCGCGATGCACCGCTTTCCGGCAGCACGAATGAGGAGGTCACCCTGCGCCGCGAGGTCGGCGCCATCGTCAATGCCGAGGACTTCGGCACCTTCCAAGCGGTCGCTTCGCAGATTGCGCCCGATTCGGTCTTCGTGTCCTTGGCCGACCTGCAGGTGCAGATTGAGATGGAGGGGCGGGTCAATGCCCTGCTCAGCGCCGCCCCCGATGCGGCGGCCTTGGCGGCGAAGTTGGAGGCCGGCAAGACGTTGGTCGATCTGTCGCTCAAACTCGCGCCGATCGACAAGCCGACGCCGGCCTGGGAACTCAGCACTGACCGCGTCTTCCTCGATGAGGCCGTGGCCCAGGATCTGTTGTCGGCCCGACCCGGCGCCTACGGCGTGCTCACCTACCTGGTCAATGGCGTGAAGTCGGCCAAGGGCGCGACGCCTTATTCCATGATCACCGCCGTCGATGCCGCCGCGGCTGGACTGCCGGAAGGGCAGGGCATGCTCATCAGTGGCTGGCTGGCCGAGGACCAGAAGCTGCAGGTCGGCGATGAGGTGGAGATCCGCTATTATGTGGTCGGCAACGGCCGTGAACTGCGAGAGCAGACCGCGAAGTTTCCGGTGCGCGGCATCCTGCCGATGGAGAATGCCGCCATCACCCCGGCCTGGACACCGCCCTTTCCGGGTGTGTCGGATGTCGACAACTGCCGCGACTGGGATCCGGGCTTCCCGATGGACAACAAGGCGATCCGCGATCAGGACGAGAAGTACTGGGACGACTACAAGGGCACGCCCAAGGGCTTCATCGCCCTCAGCGACGGCCAGCGCCTGTGGGGCAATCGCTTTGGCCAACTGACCGCCGTGCGCTTCACCGCGCCCGGTGCCGAGGCCGCCGTGCTGGCCAAGGAAATCGCCGATCGACTCAAGCTCGCCGACCTCGGCCTCGTGCCTCGCGACTTCGGTCGTGAAGCCGGAGCGGCCGCGCGTGGCAGCGTCGATTTCGGCGGCCTGTTCATCGGCCTCAGCCTTTTCCTCATCGCCGCCGCCCTGGTCTTTGCCGCGCTGCTCTTCCTGTTCACGCTCGAACGCCGCGCAGCCCAGGCCGGCCTGCTGCTGGCCACCGGCTGGACGCCGCGTCAGGTGCGCCGCAGCCTGCTCGGCGAGGCGGGCGTGATCGCCATCGTCGGCGCCGTGCTCGGTGTCTTCGGCGGCGAGTTCTACACGCGCCTGGCCCTGCAGGGACTCAGCGGTGTCTGGTCGGGGGCCGCCCAAGGCCTGCCGCTCATCTATGCCGGCAGCGTCGCCACCCAGGCCGGCGCGGGTGTCGGTGCCGTGCTGGTGCTGCTGCTGGTGCTGGCCTGGAGCAGTCGCCGCATGTTCAGCAAACCCGCGCGCGAGCTGCTCTCCGGTCAGGATCCGGCGGCGGCGGCGACCGGCGGCAGCGTCACCGGTTGGCGACGTTTCATGCCTGGGATCTGGCTGCTCGGCGCCATCGCCCTGCTCGCCGGCGGTGCCGGTGCGGGATCGGCCGAAGCGGTGGCCGGTTTGTTCTTCGGCGGCGGGTTTCTCCTGCTCATGGCCGGGTTGTCGCTGGCGCGGCAATGGCTGCGCAAGCCGCGCGGTCTGGCCATCAGCCTGCCGCAGATCGGCCTGCGCAACCTCGCCCGCCGACCCTCGCGCAGCCTGGCGGTCATGGGCATGATGGCCGGCGGCATCTTCCTGGTTACCGCCGTCAATGCCTTCCGCCTGGGCGCCGGCGACACCCTTGCCAAAACCTCCGGCACGGGCGGCTTCAGCCTGGTGGGCGAATCCTCGCTGCCCATTTATGAGGACCTCAATACCACCGCCGGGCGCGATGCCTTCGGCTTGGATGAGGAACTGCTCGAAGGCGTGACGATCGTGCCCTTCCGCGTGCGACCCGGCGACGACGCCAGTTGCCTCAATCTCAACCGCGCGCAGAAACCCGTGCTGGCCGGCGTGAATCCGGCCCTGCTCGAGGGTCGCTTCCGCTTTGCCGCCGGCGACTGGCAACTCAGCGGCGATCAGGCTGTGGCCGACCAAGCCACCGCCCTGTGGGGACTCGGCCTCGGTAGGGGCGACAGCCTCGATTACCAGGACGGTGCCGGTCGCAGCCTGCGGGTCGAACTCGCCGGGTTGCTCGCTGGCTCGGTCCTGCAGGGCAAGATGATCGTCAGCGAGGCCGCCTTCCTGCGCGCTTATCCCGACACCGCCGGCTATCGCTTCTTCCTCATCGAGTCGCCGCCCGACAAAGCCGCCGAGGTCGCCGCCCATCTCACCCGCCAGTTGGAGAAACGCGGCCTCGCCCTCGAGCCGGCACGCCAGCGCCTGGAAACCTTCCTCAGCGTGCAGAACACCTACATCGGCATCTTCACCGTGCTCGGCGGACTCGGCGTGCTGCTCGGCACAGCCGGGCTCGGCATCCTCGTCTCGCGCCATGTCCTGGAGCGACGCGGTGAGCTCGGTCTCATGCAGGCGGTCGGTTTCCTGCCCGGCGCCCTGCGTCGCCTCGTGCTCGGCGAACACGTCGTCCTGCTCGCCGCCGGCCTGCTGCTCGGGGTCGGCAGCGCCCTGCTCGCCGTCTGGCCCGCCCTGCGCCAGGGCGGTGGCGATCTGCCGCTCGGCTTCCTCGGTCTGCTGCTCGCCACCGTCTTCGTCTTCGGCGTCGCCGTCTGCGCCGTCGCCGTGCAAGCCGCCATCCGCGGCCGCCTCATTGAAGCGATTCGCAGGGAGTAGGGGTGGAGAGAGTTTCAGGTTTCAAGTTGAAGGTTTCAAGTTGGGGCCTCCGGGGCGCGAACCGAGAACCGCGAACCCAGTCT
>JAEYYS010000235.1 GCA_023428335.1 Verrucomicrobiota bacterium
TATTTGTATAAGAGACAGGAACAGACCCGGCTGAACGAGCGGCGCCGGCACCCGTGCTTCGACCCACAGGAACAGCGCCCCGCCGACGACGGCGGCGAGCAGCAGCGCACCATTGGCGACCCCGAAATGCCCCTTGCCGAGTGTCATCGCCAGCGCATAGGCGGCGAGCGTCATGGCCAGGAGAACCAGGCCAGCCTTGTCGAACGGCGGGCGCGTGGCCGCGGTCGACGGGGCATCGGCCGGCAGGGCGCGCAGCGCCAGGAGCAGTGCCGCCACGCCAAGCGGCAGCTTGATCAGGAAGATCGCCGGCCAGCCGCCAACGGCGATGAGCACGCCGCCCAGTGTCGGACCCAAGGCCGTGCCCACCGCGGACATGGTGCCGAGCAGGCCCATGGCGCGGCCGGTGCGCTCCTTGGGTATGGCCTCGCCGACCAGCGCCAGGGTAAGCGCCATCATGATGGCCGCCCCGATGCCCTGAAGCGCACGCGCCGCGATCAGCCAGCCCAGGCCGGGCGCCGCGCTGCACAGTACGGAGGCCACGGTGAATACGCTGATGCCGACAAGCAGCAGTCGGCGCCGGCCGATGACATCACCCAGGCGCCCGACGCCGACGATGGTGCTGGTAATGGCAAGCAGATAGGCCAGCACCACCCACTGGACCGCCTGGAACGATGCCTCGAAGGACTGTGCCAGCGTCGGCAGCGCCACGTTGGCGATGCTGGTGCCCAGCGAGGAGAGCAACATGGACAGCGACAGGCTGGCCATCGCCCAGCGGGCGGTGGCGTTCGGCGGCATCTTTGCGCCAACCGGATGATCGAGCTGGCTCATGACAGTCTCCTCCCGCGTACGAGACAATCGATCGCCAAGCGCGGGCCATCGTCGGTTTCAACGAGGCGCTCGACGGTGTGCGCCTTCTCGATAAGCAGCGCCTGCCCGATGGCGGCCACTACCTGCTCGGCCGTGTAGAGCACCGAGGCATCCTGCGGGCCGCCGATGCCGTCGGCGAGGTTCGAGGCATCGTGGGCGATGAGCAGGAAGGTGCCGCCCGGTGCCACGGCCTGGGCGGCCTTCACCAGTACCGGTTGCAGTTCCGCCTGCGGAATCTGCAGGTAGATCAGCGTGACCAGATCGAAGCCGCCGGGCTCGGGGCGGTAGCAACGCAGGTCCGCTTCCTCGAAACACACGCGCTCGGCCACGCCGCGCCTGGCAGCCAGATTCCGGCCCTTGTGCAAGCCGAGGTCGGCAAAATCGATCCCACAAACCTGCCAGCCTTGCTCGGCGAGCCAGACCGCATTGCGCCCTTCGCCGGTGGCCAGGTCCAGCGCCCGACCCGGCGGCAGGCTTGCCGCCTCCGCGACCAGGAAGCAGTTGGCGTCGACAGTCCACAGGAATTCGCTGATCGCGTAGCGCCGGTTCCACTCCTCGCGCCCCATCGAGCGCGCCTTGCCGGCGGGTACAGACACCGCGGCGACATCCTCTTGATTTGCCCAGCCGGGCATGGCCTTCGATTCCATTTTCAGCTCCTCGAATACGATGTCTGAATGGTAGAAGGGCGCCTGGCAAGGCGGAATACGCATCAATTGCAGTTAATTAGTGCATCAAACGCCATGCTTCCGGATACCGTGCTATGGTGCGCGCATGTCGAGACCCGATTTCAACCTGCTCCTCACGCTGGACGTGCTGCTGGCCGAAGGCAACGTGGCACGCGCGGCCGAGCGCCTGCGGCTGAGCCCCTCGGCCATGAGCCGCGCCTTGGCGCGCCTGCGCGAGACGACCGGCGATCCGCTGTTGGTCCGTGCCGGACGCGGACTCGTGCCCACGCCGCGCGCGCTGGAGTTGCGGGAGAAAGTGAGCGAGTTGGTGCAGGGCGTGGAAGCCGCGCTGCGTCCGGCGGAAAAGCCCGATCTGGCGACGGTGGAACGCAGCTTCACCCTGCGCACCAGCGAAGGTTTCGTCGAGAACTTCGGGCCAGCGCTGCTGAGCCGCATTGCCGCCGCGGCGCCGGGTATCCGGCTGGGCTTCGTGCCCAAAGTCGACCGCGACAGCAGCGCGCTACGCGACGGCATGATCGACCTGGAAACCGGTGTGCTGGGCAGCGGCATGGGCCCCGAGATCCGTGTTCAGGCGCTGTTCCGCGACCGTTTCATTGGCGTGGTGCGCGCCGAACACGCGCTCTGCGGCACGGAGATCACGCCGTCCTCATTCGCCGCCGGCCGGCACATCGGCCTCTCGCGACGCGGCGTGCCGCACGGCCCGGTCGACGAGGCATTGGCGACCCTCGGTCTGCAGCGCAATGTCGTCACCACCGTCGGCGGCTTCTCGACGGCCGTGGCGCTGGCGCGGGCTTCGGACTTGATCGCCAGCGTGCCCGAACGCCACACCGGAAACCTGCGCGACGGCATGTACTCGTTTGTCCTGCCCTTTGCCGCTCCCGAGATTACCGTCTCACTGTTCTGGCACCCGAGGCTGCACGGCGACCCGGTGCATCGCTGGCTTCGGGGGGTGATACTGGATGTCTGCCAGCCCGCTTAGCACCATTCGTCCCGGGGGAGGCTTGTTCCGAAAATACCGGCTTACCGAGGTGCTTCAGGTCCGCGGCCGCACATTCCCGCTCGGCGTCTCGTAGGTGCTCCAGTCGCAGCTCTCCGGTTTCGGCAGGTTTTCGCCGATGCCCGGTTGCACGTGCAGGTAGGCCTTGGCCATGAACAGGGCGGTGATCGGCGCGGTGAGGAAGAGGAACAGCGAGATCAGCAGTTCGTGGATGGAGAGCGTGCCTTCGAAGATCAGGAAGTGGCACATCGAGGCGAGCAGGGCGCCGCCGATGCCGAGGGTGCTGGCCTTGGTCGGCGCGTGCAGGCGGGCCATCACCTCGGGCAGGCGGACCATGCCGTAGGAGCCGATGAGGGCGAAGGTGGCGCCGATGATGAGCAGCGCGCTGACGAGGATTTCACCGAAGTTTCCCATGCCGTTCTTCCTTATTCGATGACGTCGCCACGGCGGATGAACTTGCAGTAGGCGACGGTGGAGACGAAGCCGAACATGGCGAAAATCAGCGCCGCCTCGAAGTACATCGGTGTGGATTGGTGGATGCCGTAGATGATGATCAGGGCGATGACGTTGATCACCATGGTGTCGACGGCGAGGATGCGGTCGATGATGCTCGGCCCGGCGAACAGGCGCCAGAGGTTGAACAGCAGCGCCAGGCAGAGGGCGCCGTAGGCGTAGGTGATGGCGATTTCGATCACGGGAAGATCTCCTTGAGCCGGGCTTCGTAGCGCGCCTTCATGTCGCGCACCGCGGCCGCGCGGTCGGGCGCGTCCAGGCAGTGGACGAGCAGGGCGCGGCCGTCGGCCGACAGGTCGCAGCTGACCGTGCCCGGCGTCATCGTGATGGTGCCGGCGAAGACGGTGATGGCTTCGGGATTGGTCAGGTCGAGCGGGATGCACACCCAGCAGGTGTTCAGGCTCTTCAGCGGGCGGAAGAGGATGATGCGCGCCACCTGGACGTTGGCGACGATGATGTCGTAGATGACCAGCAGCACGTAGGCGAAGGCCTTGCCGTAGTTCTGGATGTGCGGGCGGTCCGGCCAGAAGTTGGCGGTGATGCGCGGGATGCTCAGGCCGAGCACGAGGCCGACGATCAGGCCGCCGACGCTGAAGCTGTTGGCGAGCAGCATCCAGATCACGGTCAGCGTGGCAGTCAGCAGCGGGTGCGGCACCCAGCGCTGGAACAGCGTGCGTTCGTCGGCGGGCGGGCGGGGCGAGGTCATGGCGGCGCGGCTCCATCGAGAAACTGCGGCAGCGGCAGCAGCACGGCGTCGGTGTAGCGGCCGGTATCGAAGACCTGGGCCGCGGTGGCGTCGAGATAGCCAGTCAGCGGGCCGGCGAAGGCGGTGAGCAGCACCGAGCAGGCGAGCAGCGCGAAGACCGAGACGTAGGAGAGGGCGTTGCGGCGCGGCATGTCGGGGAAGCTGCCCGCTTCGCCGGTGCTCTTCCAGAACAGCGTGCTGCCGGCGCGACCGAAGCCGATGATGATCAGCAGCGAACTGCCGAGGATCATCGCCCAGAAGCCGATGGCCGTCGGGTGGCTGCGCGCCGCGTCGAGGATCAGCAGCTTGCCGATGAAGCCGGAGAGCGGCGGCATGCCGCTCATGGCGATGGCGGCGACGAAGAAGGCGCCCGCGAGCAGCGCCAGGTGCGGGAAGCGCGGGGCGACGGAGAGGGCGTCGGCATGGCCCGGCCGGCGGTGGGCGACGAGGTCGGCGATGAGGAACAGCGTGGCGCCGGCCAGCGTCGAGTGCAGCAGGTAGTACAGGGCGGCCGACAGGCTGGCCTGGGTGAAC
>JAEYYS010000224.1 GCA_023428335.1 Verrucomicrobiota bacterium
GTGCCGGGCTTCATCTTCCATCGGCGATTGAAGACCTGGCCAGGCACGGCGGCGCTGCCGTGGCCGAGTTGGGCGGGGGCGAGGTTGTTGAGCGCGCGGCGCACGCCATCGGCGATGCGCCGGGCGAGAAAGCGCTGATACATCGGGTCCGGCTCGCTCTGCCCGACCGCCTGGGCGGTGGCGCAGGAGTGCGAGTGGGTGGCCGACATCATCAGGTTTTCGACCGGCAGGCCGGTGGCCTGATGCACGAGCTTTTTTGCCGCATCGAAAACATCGCGTCCAATGACGCAGCTGTCGACGACGACAAACACAAGCTGGGTTTTGCCATCGTCGAGCGCCAGGCAGCGCGCGTGCAGTTCATCGTGGATGTAGGCCGCCTTGCCATCCTGGAAACCGCCATTGATCGAACTGCCGAGCGGCGGTGTGACGTTGCTGGTGGCAGCACCGGCGCGGAACATCGGTTCGGCGGCAGGCAGGGCGACGGCGAGCAGGCTGGCGGTCAGGAGAACGAGGGTGCGCATCGGAGCGATACGCACGGCGGTGGCCGCTTCCTGCGGCCCGGTGCGCTCAGACGAGGATCTCGCGGATGACGTTGCCGAAATCCTGCTCCAGGCGCTGGCGACCCGGGTGCATCATGCGGTGGTTGAGGCCAAGCTGATGCAGCACGGTGGCATGCAGGTCGGTGACGTACTGGCGGCCTTCGACGGCGTGGAAGCCGAGCTCGTCGGTGGCGCCATGGACGAAGCCGCCCTTGGTGCCGCCACCAGCCATGAAGCAGGTGAAGCCGTGCGGGTGGTGGTCGCGACCGGAACCGCTGACGTTGGCGTCGCGAAACTCCGCGCCCGGTGTGCGACCGAACTCGGTGCCCCAGACAACGAGCGTCTCCTCGAGCAGGCCGCGCTGCTTGAGGTCGCTGATGAGGCCGGCGATCGGTTGATCGATCTCCGCGCACATCGGCGGCATGAGCCGGGCGATGTCCTTGTGATGATCCCAGCGGCCGGCGTTGCCGCTGTAGCCGTGGAAGAGCTGCACGAAACGCACGCCCTGCTCGACCAGCCGGCGGGCGGCGAGGCACTGCGCGCCGAAGGGCACGCACTCCTTGCGGTGCAGGCCGTAGAGGCGCTTCACATGCTCCGGTTCCTTTGAGAAATCCATGATGCCGGGCACCGCCATCTGCATCTGGAAGGCGAGTTCGTAGGCCTTCAGGCGGGCGTTCAGTTCGGTGTCGGTGGGATAGTCGATGCCGGAGAGCTGGTTCAGCTCGCCGATGAGGCTGAAGGCCTCGCGCTGCTCCTCGATCGTCAGTTTCGGATCGGCCGGGTGCACGAACGACAGCGGGTTCTTGGCATCGACCTTCAGTCGCACGCCGCCATGCTCCGGCCCCAGGTAGGCGCTGCCAAAGGTGAAAGAGCGGCCGCAGCAGTCGGCGCTGGGTTCACCGAGCACGACGAACTCCGGCAGGTTGGCATTCAGGCTGCCGAGACCGTAGGTCGCCCAGGCGCCGACGGTTGGGTGACCGGTGTCGCCGATCTTGCGGCCGGTGTGGAAGGTGAGCTGGGCGCCGTGGTTGTTGTCGATCGTCCACATGCCGCGCAGGAAGGAGATGTCGTCGACCACACCGCCGATGTGCGGGAAAAGATCGCTCACCTCGATGCCGCTCTGGCCGTGCTTTTGGTGGCCGGCGATGAGCGGCAGGATCTTCTTGAAGACCTCGCGCTTTTCCTTGCCGGGTTCAGCGAGGATCTGGTTGATCTTGTTCGAATCAGCCGCCTCGCGATAGGGCGTTTCATCGATCGACTTGCCCGCATACTTGGTGAGTTCGGGTTTCGGATCAAAACTCTCGACGTGACTGGTGCCGCCGATCATGAACATCCAGATCACGGACTTCGCCTTGGCCTCGCCCGTCTGCCAGGCGGTGAGCACGTCCTGCGCCGACGGCGCGGCCTGGGCGACGCCGTCGCGGAAGAGCATGGCGTTGAGGGCGAGACCGGTGAAGCCCATGCCCGTGTCGAGCAGGAACTGGCGTCGGGTGCCGGTGCAGCCGGGACGTGGCATTCTCATGGGTCAGCGCAGGGTGATGAAGTCGTTGTGATTGAAGAGGGCACCGAGGAAGTGCTGGCGGCGGCGGGTGGAATCGTGATCGCTCTGCTGCAAAAAGCCGGCGCTGACGCGACGCTCGCTGTCGCTCGGCGGCCGGCTCAGCAGGTGCTCGAAGGCGGTGAGGATGAAGGCGTTGTCGTCGGCGCCGGTCGCCACCGACAGCCGCTGCTCCAGGGCCACGGCGGCGTCGAGGGTGACCCGGCTGTTGGCCAGCGCCAAAGCCTGGTGCGGCTTGATGCTGCGCTCGCGCTGATAGCATTCGTTCGGGCGCGCGCCGTCGAAGATCTGCACCAGCTCGGCCTGGGTCTCCTGGGCATGGCGGTGGTAGATGCTGCGGCGGCGACTGGTCTCGGCGGCAGCGCTGTCGATGTCCGGACCGCCGAAGCTGGCGTCGAGCAGGCCGGCGACGTGCAGCAGGTTGTCGCGCACGGCCTCGCCCTCCAGGCGGCGCAGCGGCGCGCGCCAGTACCAGACGTTGTCGGGATCGGCGGCATCGTTCGCCGTGGCCGGTCCGCGGGCGCTGGCGCGGCGGTACACCGCGCTGGCGAGGATGAGACGGTGCAGATGCTTGAGATCGTAGCCGCTGTCGATGAACTCCGCGGCCAGCCAGTCAAGCAGGGCCGGGTGCGTGGGTTTGGCGCCGTTGGCGCCGAAATCATCGGGCGTGGCGACCAGGCCCGTGCCGAAGTGGCGGAGCCAGACATGGTTCACCGCGACGCGGGCAAACAGGGTGTTTTGCGGTGAGCTGAGCCAGCGCGCGAAGGCGAGGCGGCGACCGCTGCTCGTGGCCGGGTAGGTCGTGACCTTGCGCGGCTGGTAATCCGCGGCCTTGGCCGTGGTTTTCAAGGCGGCCTCGGCGGCGGCGAGCTTCTTCGTGGCCGATGTCACGCTGGCCTTGGCGGTGGCGATGGCCTTTTTGACCGTGGTCGTGAGTGGCTTGGTGGCCATGGCCTTGTCGAGGGCTGCCTGCGCGCTTGCCTGCTCCGCGCGCGCCTCCAGCAGCGCCGTGCGCTTTTGCAGTTCCGCCACCTGCACCGCGCGCGCCTGCCAGTCGGCAGATTTTTTGCTCATGCCGCGATCCTCCAGCGCCTCCAGTTCGAGCTGCTGCTCGAGCGTGCGCCGTTTCATCTCGCGCAGTTCCTGATCCGCCAGCGACGCCACCGCGGCGAGCATGGCGGCCTTGTAATGGTCGCTCTTCTCCGGCTGCCGCGCGACCAGCGGCAGGCTCACCGGCTTGACCTCCAGCCGGCCGCCAAACAGGGCCGGCACGCCGGGTGCGACGGGCTTGTCCTTGAGCGGAAAACGCTCATCGCCGCGCTGGAACAGGTAGGTGACGGCGGTCAGCGTCTTGTCATAGGCGCGCGGCAGCGCGTCCTTCGTCGTGTCGATCTGGCCGGGCACCGGATCGGCGCGCACGTGGTAGGGTTCGAACACGGCGCGGATGGCGTAATAATCGGTCTGCGGCAGGGGATCGTACTTGTGGTCGTGGCACTTCACGCAGTTCATCGTCAGCCCCATGAAGGCCTTGCTGGTGTGCTCGACGATGTTGTCCATCCACTGCAGGCGGTCGCTCTGGAAATTGCGCGCCAGGTACCCCGTGGCGCGCAGCGCATCCGCGTCGGTCGGCGCCAGCTCATCGCCGGCCAGCATTTCCTGCACCATGCGATCGTAGGGTTTGCCGGCGTTGAGCGACTCGATGATCCAGTCGCGCCAGCGCCAGATGTGCGGCTGGCTCAGACGCACGGCGCCCTTGTAGCCCTCCCAGTCGGAGTAGCGCCAGATGTCCATGAAATGCCGGCCCCAGCGTTCGCCGTGGCGCGGGTCGTCGAGCAGCCGGTCGCTGAGCCGGCGCACCGCCAGATCCGGCTGAGCGGCGTGCTCGCGGGTGAAGGCCGCCACCTGCGCCGGGGTGGGCAGCAGGCCGATCAGATCGACGTAGATTCGGCGCGCCAGTTGGGCGGCCGAGGCCTCGCCCAAGGGCTGCAGCTCACGCACGGCCAGTTGCTCCTCGATGAAGGCATCGATGGGGTTGGCCGCAGGCCGGGGCAGCGCCGGACGCCGCACCGGTTGGAAAGGCTGCCAGGGATAGCGATTGAGGAAGGCGGTCAGCGCCTCTTCTTTCGCAGCCTGTTCCGCCAACGAGGCCGGCTGCACCTTGGCATCGCCGGGATGGCCGCCGAGCAGGATTTCCGCGAGGTTGGCGATGCCATCCGCATCGCTGTCGTCTTTGCCGACCGCCTGCAGGCGTTCCGGCAGCGGCGTTTTTTTGCCGAGTTTGGCCAGGGCCTTGCCGAAGGGGTTGTGCGGGAATTCCTCCAGGCTTTCCGGCGCGTGGTTGTCGGACGGCAGATGGCAGAGGCTGCAATGATTCAACGCCTCGGGCAGGAAGTGCTCGAAGTGATTGGCCGCAGCCTTGTGATTCGCCGGGGTCGCCAGAACCGCTGCCGGCGCGGCCAGCAACAGGCAGGCGAGGCGAGGGCTGAAGGACGGAAGGCGATGGGTGGCGGACGGCACCTGAAGCATACGGGGGGACGGGGACTGTTTTCGCCGGGGCCGCAGGTCAGAGGGCAGGGGCCGCCTTGCCGCCGACGCAGAGCAGTTCCTTGCCGGTGCGGATGAACAAGCGGCCGTTGGCGATGGCCGGTGTGGCGTTGATCGGCGCACCGAGCTTGGTGGCCGCGAGCCTTTCAAACCTCGGACCGGCCTTGAGAACAATCAAATCGCCCTGCTGGCTGCCGCAGTAAATCTTGCCATCAGCGGCAATCGGGCTGCTAAAGAACTTGGCGCTGCCCTGCACGCCCTCGACGCGTTCTTCGTAGAGGGTTTTGCCGGTCTTGAACTCAACGCAGCGCAGGATGCCACCGTCGCCGAGCAGGTACATGTGCTCGCCGATGACCAGCGGCGAGGGGGTGTACGGCAGGCCCTTGGGAATCTCGAAGGGCACCGCCACCGGCTTGCCGCTTTTCAGATCGAGCGCGGCCACCTCGTTGACACCGCCGCCGGAGCCGAAGGTGCAAAAATAAAAGTCATCACTGAGCACGCCCGAGCCAAGGCTGCGCTGGCGGTACCCAGGGTTGTGCTGCCAATTGATGGTGCCGGTTTTCAGGTCGATGCCCATGACGCCGCTGCGGCTGTTGGCGCAGATGACCTCCTTTTTGCCGCCGGCCAGATGCCGCACCACGGGGGTCGAGTACACATTGCTGGTGTGAGGAATCTCCAGGCGCCAGGCCTGCTTGCCGGTGGCGGTATCCAACCCGACGATGCAGGCGGTCCACGGCTCGCTTGGGTCGGCCACACCGGCCTCCTCCGGCTTCCATTGGAACTCGCTGCGAACGATCATGATGCCGTCTTCGACGACCGGCGAAATGCCGGTGCCGTGCTCATGGATGTAGTCGGCCACATGCTCGTTTTTCCACAGCAGCTTGCCGGCGTGATCGAGGGCAAGCGCCTGGATCTTGTGACCGCTGCTCCAGTTGATGTAAATCCGCTGGTCATCGATGAAGGCCGAACTGCTGGCGAAGGAGTTGTAGCCCTTGTGCAGCTTGTGCGGCTCATACACCTCCTCATGGCGCCAAAGCTCGCGGCCGTCCTGAGTGGCGTGAGCGATCACCGCGCGCTTGTTTTCGCCAGTCTCGGCCGTGATGACCAGAATGTCGCCCCAAAGCACGGGCGAGGACCAGCCCTTGTCGACCGGCACCTTCCACAGCGTGGTCGTCTCATCGACCGCCACCGGCAGACCCGTGTCGGGCGCCAGACCGGTGCCGTTGGGACCGCGGAAACGATTCCAATCGTTGGCGGCGTGCAGAGAGGCGGCGCAGAGGCCGAGAGCGACGGCTTGGAGGATGCGCTGATGGGTTTTCACGGGGCAGCTAACGGATCGGCGGGTACGGGTTTTTCCGCGGGCCGCTCATTCGTGAAAACCGACACCACTTGGCAGGCGCCACCGGCCGGCTACGTTCCCCTTTCTCATGTCACGTCTTTTGCTCACCGGTCTGCTGCTGGTCGCCCCGCTGCTGCAAGCCCACCAAATTCCCAACATCACCCTCGAGGCGATGTTTGCCTCCGACCCCAGCTACACCCTGCGCGTCAACCTCGACCCGCGCGTCTTCCTCAGCGCCCAACCGACCGCCCTGCCGCCGGTGGAAGCCGGTTGGTATCTGGGCCAGTCCGAGTCCGAGCGCACCGAGACCCACCTGCGGGCCATGGAGTACCTGCAAAAAAACCTCGGGCTGCGCTTTGGCTCAACGGACGTGGCGTGGCCGGCGATCGAAATCACGGCAATCGACGGCAGCACGCTGGAACCCCTCAAGCCCGACACGGCGGAAACGCACCTGCTGGCCGTGGCCAAGGGCCGCGCACCCGGCAGCGGCGCCGAACCCTTCGAGCTGGTCTTTGGTCCCGAGGCCAACGTCAGCCTGATCCTGCTCAACAGCGAGGATGGCAAACCGGAGCGCCGGCCGCAGGTGCTGTTCCCCGGCGAGTCCAGTCGCCCCTACAAACGCACCGCCGCGCCCGTGCTCGCCGCAGCGCCGCCGACCCCGCCGCCCGCGCCGGCCACGCGCGGCTTCCGTCTCGACGACGCCCTGCTGCTGCTCGGTCTGCCGCTCATCATCCTCGTCGTCGCCTGGCGGCTGCGGAAGCGGAGCGGCAAGCGTGGAGCGAAGAGCGGAGAGTAGATCACCCCCGATCTCCCACCTTCGATCTCCCATCTTCCAAAAACCCCAGCACGCGCGGCTCGTGCCAGCGGCGCAGGCGGTGGTCGAGGAAGCCGACGTGGCCACCATGCTCGGGGGTTTCCAGGTGCAGATGGGGACTGGCGCGGGCGAGTTCGCAGGGAAAGGACGGCGACGCCAGCAGCGGGTCGTCGAGCGCGTTGAGCAGCAGGGTCGGCACACCGATCGCGGCCAGATGCGGGCGGGCACTGGCACGGGCATAGTAGTCGGCCGCATCGCGAAACCCGTGCAACGGCGCGGTGAAGCGCTCGTCGAACTCGCGAATCGTGTGGATGCCGTCGAGCTTCCCGACCGCCTGCGGAAAGCGCCGGGCCTTGGCCTGCGCCTTGGCCAGCAGGGAACGCAGGAAGCGTCGCTGGTAAAGGCGGTTGGCCTGCCGTTCATCGAGGGCGTCGGCACTGGAGGCCAGATCGACCGGGGCCGAAACAGCGACCGCGGCGCGCACGCGGGGATGCGGTGGGGCTTCGCCGAGGTACTTGAGGGTCAGGTTACCGCCAAGGCTGAAGCCAACCAGGGCGAGGGCCTCGTAGGCCGGCGCCGCGTATTCAATCACCGCGCGCAGATCACCGCTTTCGCCACTGTGGTAGGAGCGCGGCAGACGGTTCGGCAGGCCGCCGCAACCCCGGTAATTCCAGGCCAGCACATCCCAGCCCGCACGCGCCGCGACCGTCGCAAGGCCGCGGATGTAGGCGGCCTGCATGGAGCCCTCCAGCCCGTGGCTGAGGATGACAAGGCGCGCGTGCTCGCCGCGCCACCAGCCGAGCCGCAGGCAATCGCCATCGGCCAGTTCCAGGGTGTCCGGAGCGAAGGCCGGCCCGGCCCCGGCAGGCAGCAGGGCACCGAGCAGGGTCTGGACATGGCCGCCGCGCAGGAATCGGGGGGCGCGGTAGCTGGAAGGGACCTCGGGCATGGGCGCGCCAGTTTTCGGGCGGCGATGCGCGACGTCAAGGCGGACCCGCAGGCCGCACCCGACCTCACTGCCGGCTGGGTGCGACGCGGATGCGCACGCTCTTCGACGCGGGTGTCAGGCTGACATCGGCGTAGCTGTCGATCGGCACCAGCACGTTCGCCTCAGGGAAGTAGGCGGCGCAGCTGCCGGTGGGCAGGTCGTAGGGCACGGCGAGGAAACGGTGGGCGACGCGACTGCGGCCACCGTGCTCGGCGGTCATGTCGACCGGCTGCAGAGGGCCGATGCCGCGTGCCTTCATGTCCTGCGGATTCATGAAAACCACGCGGCGCTCGTTGCCAATGCCGCGGTAGCGATCGTTGAGGCCATAGACCGTTGTGTTGAACTGGTCGTGGCTGCGGAAGGTCTGCAGCACGAGTTCATCCGCCTCCGCCTGCACGCAGGCGAGCGGGTGGGTGAAGAAGTTGGCAAGGCCGGTCGCCGTCTCCCAGCGCAATTCGCGGGCGCTGTTCGGCAGCACGAAACCGCCGGGCTGGCGCACGCGGTCATTGAAGTTTTCGAACCCGGGCACGACCCGCTCGATACGGGCGCGGATGCGGTCGTAGTCGGCGGCCAATTCCAGCCAGGGCACCGTGCTGCGGCCGGCGAGGGTGGCGGCGGCGAGGCGGGCGACGATGACCGGTTCGGAGAGCAAGTGCGGCGAAGACGGCGCGAGGCGACCGCGCGAGGCGTGCACGACGCTCATGCTGTTTTCGACGGTCAGGAACTGCTCGACGCCATCGGCATTGAGATCGCGCTCGCTGCGTCCCAGGCAGGGCAGGATGAGGGCGGTGCGACCCGTGACCACGTGGCTGCGGTTGAGCTTGGTGCTGACGTGCACGGTCAGGCGGCAGCGGCGCAGGGCGTCGGCGGTGTACTCGGTGTCGGGCGTCGCCTGCAGAAAGTTGCCGCCGAGGGCGAAGAAGACCTTGGCGCGACCCTCGTGCATCGCATGGATCGCGGCGACGGTGTCGTAGCCGTGGCGACGCGGCGAGGTGAAGCCGAACTCGCGATCGAGGCTGGCGAGGAAGGCCTCGGGCATCTTTTCGAAGACACCCATGGTGCGGTCGCCCTGGACATTGCTGTGGCCGCGCACCGGGCAGAGGCCGGCGCCCGGCCGGCCGATGGCGCCGAGCAGCAGGTGCAGGTTGACGACCTCCTGAATCGTCGCAACGGCGTTCTTGTGCTGGGTGAGGCCCATGGCCCAACAGGTGATCAACTGGCGCTTGCCGGAGGCGCAGCGGCGCGCCGCGCGCTCGAGTTCGGTGCGGGCGATGCCCGAGACGCGCTCCAATTCGGCCCAGTCGAGGCTGGCAAGATGTTCGGCGTAGCTTTCAAAGCCATGCGTGTGGGCGGCGATGAATTCGCGGTCGTGCAGGTTCTCCGCCAGGATCGTTTTGGCCAGGGCCTTGAGCAGGGCCTGATCGCCGTTGGCACGCACCTGCAGGAACTGGCGCGCGAGCGGTGTCGCCATGCCGAGCACGCCCTTGACCTGCTGCGGGTGCATGAAGCCGGTGAGGCCGGCCTCCTTCATCGGGTTGACCGCGATGACCTCCGCGCCGGACTCGACCGCGCGCTGCAGCGAGCTGAGCATGCGCGGGTGGTTGGTGCCGGGGTTCTGGCCGATGACGAGGATCGTCTCCGCCGTTTCCAGGTCGCGCAGGCTGACCGTGCCCTTGCCGACGCCGACGCTGGGGGTCAGGGCCGCGCCACTGCGTTCGTGGCACATGTTCGAGCAGTCGGGCTGGTTGTTGGTGCCAAACTGCCGAACCAAGAGTTGGTACAAGAAGGCCGCCTCGTTGGTGGCGCGCCCGCTCGTGTAGAAGACCGCCTCGTCGGGCGAATCGAGCGCGTTCAGCTCGCCGGCGATGAGGGCAAAGGCCTCGTCCCAGGCCAGCGGTTCGTAGTGCTCCGAGCCGGGACGCAGGACCATCGGATGGGTCAGGCGGCCGGCCTGATCCATTTCGTAATCGCTCAGCTCGGCGATCGCGCGCAGACTGTGGCGGGCGAAGAAGGCCGGATCAACGCGGCGCTGGGTGGTCTCCGAGGCGATGGCCTTGGCGCCGTTCTCGCAGAACTCGAAGGCGCTGCGATGGTCCTCGGGATCGGGCCAGGCGCAGCTCGGGCAGTCAAAGCCTTCCCACTGGTTGAGGCCGAGCATGGCCGCCGTGCCGCGCATCAAACCGGCATTGCCGTAGACATGCTTCAACGAGCTGGCGACCGCGGGCACACCGGCGGCGGCCTGCTTGGGCTCGTCGAGGTGGATGCCGGTGAAGCGCTCGGGAGGCTGGGCGGGAACAGTGGACATGGGGGGGGCGGAGGATGTAGCCGGGCGAAGGCCCGGACTCAAGCGATACGCGTGCGGAGCCTTCTTGGAACCGCGCTGTGCGGGGTCACTGCCCCCGCCTACAGCCGCCCTCATTCCTTATTCCTTCTCCGCCGCCCAATCACGGACGGCCAGGGTGCCGAAGCTGAAGCCGAGGCTGAGGTTGGTTTTCGCGCGGGCGAAGCTGGGATGCTCAAAGGTCTGCACGAAGTCGGTGCCGATGCGCACCGTGGCCTTGGCCCCCTGCAGGCGCACCTCGACCGGCACCCAGTCGCCGGCCTTGAGGGCGGGGCCGGGCTTGCCGACGGCGATCGATTTGTGATCAGCCGCATCGGGCGGGAAGGCGCGCACGGAGGTGCCGCGGGCGCTGGTGACGAAGCGGAAGACATGGCCGTCGGCGCCATTGGCGGTGAACACCACCGTCTTCACGGCCGGATCCGCGCGGTAGGCGAAACGCACGACCGCATCCTGGTGGGCGAAGTCATAGAACAGGATGGGGCCGTGATCCTTGAACTTCTTGTACAAGGCGTCGTCCTGGGTGCAGGTGGCGACGCCATCGGCAAACTGCCAGGGCCCGCGCTGGGCACGGCGGACCGGATGATCGGCGGAAGCGAAGTCGTCGGTCAGGCGGGGGGTGTCGGCGGGCGGCAGGCCCGGGGCGGGGGCGTTTAAACAAAAGA
>JAEYYS010000300.1 GCA_023428335.1 Verrucomicrobiota bacterium
GGAGATGGGAGATGGGAGATGGGAGATGGGAGATGGGAGATGGGAGATGGGAGATGGGCGCTGCAACAGCGTTCGTTGTTCAGGCGTTTTTTCGACAGAGTCCATGCACCCTGTCGAACACCAGATCCTGCAGAGCCGGCGCGAGTTTTTGGCGACCAGTGCCAACGGCATCGGTGCGCTGGCGCTCGGCGCGCTGTTGACGCAGGAGGGGGTGATTGCCGCGCCGGCGGCGGATCCGTTGGCGCCGCGTGCGCCGCATTTTCCGGGGCGGGCGAAGAACTGCATCTTCATCTTCATGGAGGGGGCGCCCTCGCAGATGGATCTGTTCGATCCGAAGCCGAAGCTCAACGAGCTGCACGGTCAGCCGCTGCCGGAGAGCATGACGAAGAACGTGCGCTTTGCCTTCATCAAGAAGGAGACCGCCCGGCTCATGGGCAGTCCGCGCACGTTTGCCAGGCATGGTCAGTCGGGCATGGAATTCAGCGACCTGCTGCCGCACATGGCGAAGACCGCCGATGAGTGGCTGATGATTCGCAGCCTGCACACCGACCAGTTCAATCATCATCCGGGCCAGTTGGTGCTGCATAGCGGGCGGGCGATGTTTGGTCTGCCGACGGTGGGTTCCTGGCTCAACTACGGCCTCGGCAGTCCCTCGCAGAACCTGCCGGGATACGTCGTGCTCAGTGCCGGGCGCGGCACGAGCGGCGGCGCTTCGCTCTGGCAGAGCGGATTCCTGCCCAGTTCCTATGCGGGTGTGCTGTTTCGCAACCAGGGCGAGCCGGTGCTCAATCTGAAGAACCCGCCCGGCTTGCCGATGAACCTGCAGCGCAAGGGGCTCGACACCCTGCTCGAACTGAACCAGTCGAGCTTCAGCCATTTCAACGATCCCGAGATCGCCAGTCGCATCGCCGCCTACGAACTCGCCTTCCGCATGCAGTCGGCCGCGCCGGAACTGATCGATCTTTCCACCGAGGATCCGAAGACCCTGGAGCGTTATGGGGTCAATCGACCCGATCCGCCGATCAAGGCCACGCGCGGCGGCGGTCCCGGCCAGTACAAGGCGTTTGCGACCAACTGCCTGCTGGCGCGGCGCATGGTCGAGCGCGGCGTCCGCTTCGTCAGCCTGATGCACGCCAGTTGGGATCATCATTCCAACCTCGACAACGAGCTCGCCTACAACGCCGGCATGGCGGATCAGCCGATCGCCGCCCTCATCCAGGATCTCAAGCAGCGCGGCCTGCTTGAGGACACGCTGGTGGTTTGGGGCAGCGAGTTCGGGCGCACGCCGCTCGGCGAAAACCGCAACGGCAGCCCGAACGTCACCGGTCGCGATCACCATCCCTTCGCCTTCACCATGCTCATGGCCGGCGGCGGCATCAAGGCCGGGCACACCTACGGCGAAACCGACGAAATCGGCTGGAGCATCGTGCGCGACCCCGTGGACCTGCACGATTTCCATGCCACCCTGCTGCACCAGTTTGGCTTCGATCATCTGCGCTTGACTCATCGCTTTCAGGGGCGCGATTTCCGGCTTACGGATGTCTCCGGACGGGTGATCCGCGACTGGATCGCTTGAGGGAGGTCAGCGCGGCTTGCTGCATTTCCTGCTGGAAGCCCTGGGGTGGCATTCGTTAGTCTATGGCAAGCCATGTCCACGCCCGCCGATGCCAGCCTTGACCGCGCCGCCCGCCGGGCCGTGACGCGGGTGGTGCAGCGGCGCTGGCTGGCGGCGCTGGCCTCGACCACGGGAGCGATGATCGGTCTGCTGCTTCTGCTGATGGCGTGGCGGCTGTGGCGCGGCGGCACGGAGGTGTGGCTGGCGGCGGCGCTGCTGCCGGTGTTCTGGCTGCTCGGTAGCCTCGCCTGGGCCTGGTGGCGCCGGCCCGGGGTGCACGCGGCCCTGGCGCTTTGGGACGAGGCGGCCGGCCGGCGCGAGGCCTACGCCAATGCCTGGTGGTTTGCTGCGCGCGGCGGTGAGTTGTCGCCGGCCGCCCGCGCCCACGTCGAGGCCTGCCAAGCCGGTTTGCCGGTCGCCCTGCCGCAACTGCGTCGCCAACTGCCGCTGCCCTGGCGACGCCGTCTGCTGCTGCCGCTGCTGCTGGCGCTGGTTGCTCCCTTGCTGCCTGAGCTTGGGCGTCCGGGGGTGGTGGATGAACCAGCCCTGAGTGAGGCGGGGCGCGAAGCGGCCCGGCGCGAGGCCGAAAAGTTGGCGCACACCGATTGGGAGAAAAAGACCTTCGAGGGCTTGAGCGAGGCCGAGAAGCGGGAGTTGGAGGCCCTGCAGCGCCAGTTGGAAGCGACCGCCGAACAGTTGCAGGCACCGGCCGGGCGCAGCGCCCGCGATGTCCTCGCAGAACTGGAGCGGCGCGCGCGCGAGGCGGAAAAACTGGCGGAGCGGCTTGGGGCGGATCGCTGGGCCTCGGAGGCCCTGGTGGAGGCCTTGCGGCGCCAGGTCGATACCGCGGACCTGGGCGACGCCGTCGCCGCGCAGGCGGCCGAGGCAGCGGCCAAGGCCGCGGAAGATTTGGCGGGCCAGGTGGCCGGGGCCAAGGGCGAGGTGGGGGAGCGTTTGCGGGAAGCGCTGCAGGAGGTGACCCAGCGCGCTGAGACCGAGGATCGTGAGCGGCCGGTCGGCGAGCATGTGCTGGGGGCCGGGGAGGCGCTGAAGCAGAACCGCCCGGCCGAGGCGGCCCAGGAATTCAAGGAACTGGCCGGCAAGCTGCGCGACCTGTCGCAGCGCGAGCGCAGCCGGGAGGAACTCGAAAAACTCGCCCAGCAACTGCGCGAGGCCGGCAGCCGCATCGCCGGTGAGGGAGGCAGCGCCCAGCCGCTCGCCGAGGCCGGCAGCCAGGGGCAGGCAGGTGCGCAGGGACAGGCGGGCGGGCAGGGGACGAGCCCGCAGGTGGGTCAAACCCCGCCCGGTGCCGCCGGTGAGGGCGCCATGCAGTCGCCAGGGCAGGGAAGCACCGCCGCACCGCAACCTTTGCAACCGCCGGGTCAGGGCCAGGCGATGCAACTGGCCCAGCCGGGCACACCGGGCGCTGCGGGCACGCCAAACCCGGATGCACCGATGCTGCTGGCCCCGGTGCCCGGCCAGTCGCCCGGCGACAAGCCGCCGGACCAACTCCTGATCGCCGACCTGCCGGGCGCGCCTTCCGGCGGTGCCAGTCTGTCGATGGCTCTGCCCGGTGGGCGGGAGCCCGGGGCCGGCACGGCGGCCCCCAAGGCGGAACCGACCGCGCCGACGGCCGGGGCCAACGCGGCCGTCGTCAACGC
>JAEYYS010000452.1 GCA_023428335.1 Verrucomicrobiota bacterium
GTCGAGCACGATGACGGCGGTGATCGAGGCCACCACAGCGCGCGTCGTCGCCTCGCCGACCGCGGCTGAGGAGCGGCCGGCGTTCATGCCGGTCATGCAGCCGGCGACGGCGATGGCGGCACCGAAGAAGAAACTCTTGAAGACGCCGAGGCTGGCGGTGGTGAGGGTGATCGACTCGACGGTTTCGTTCCAGTACAGCACGGGCGGAATGCCGACGCTGATGCCGACGAGCATGCCGCCGAGGATGCCGATGAGGTTTGAGTAGATCGTCAGCAGCGGCATCATCAGCACCAGGGCGAGCAGGCGCGGCAGGACGAGGAAATCGAAGGGCTGCAGGCCGAAGGTGCGCAGGGCATCGATCTCCTCATTCGCCTTCATGCTGCCGAGGTGGGCGGCGAAGGCGGCGCCGGTGCGGCCGCTCATGATGATGGCGGTCATCATGACGCCCATCTCGCGCACCATGGCGATGGCGACGAGGTCGGCGACGAACAGGTTGGCGCCGAAATTGGCGAGCTGGACGTTGCCGACAAAGGCGAGGATGAGGCCGACCAGGAAGCTGATCAGGGCGACGATGGGCAGGGCCTCGGCGCCGCACTGCTGCAGCACTTCCCAGAAGTCGCGGCCGCGGAAGCGCGCGCGGCCGGCGGCGAAACGGCCGAGCGACTGCACGGATTCCCCCAGAAAGGCCAGGGTGTTTTGGGTCGCCGCCCAGGCGCGCAGCGTCCGCTCGCCAAGCGCGCGCAATTCCGAGCCATCGGCGGGCGCGCCGCGGGCGTCGCTCTGCTCGGGCACAGAAAGGGCGAGCTGCATGAGGCCGCGCAGGTTGTCGGGCAGGCCCTGCCAGGCGCAGGCGGTCGCCGCGGTGTCGTTGCGTGCCTGGGCGAGCAGGTAGGCGGGCAGGGTGGAGTCAAACTCCTCCAGCCCCGAGCACTCAAAACGCTCCGGCAGGCCGGCCGGTGCGTCGCCCTCGATTACCGGCGCCGGGGCGTCGCGGTGCCAGCGACCCTCAAGCCGCAGCACGCGTCCCTCCTGTTGCCAGGTGGCGCGCGGCGGACGGGAACTGGCGGTGCCTTGCACGGTGCCTTCATGCCATCGGAAGCGGGCGCCGGCAAGGCGCGATGCGGCGGCTTACCGGCCGCTGACGTCGAAGCAGAACAGCAGTTCCTGGTCGCGCAGGTACAGGCGGCCGCCGCTGACCACCGGGTGGGTCCAGATCATGCCCTTGGGATTGCGCAGCTGGGTCTGCGGCGAAAGGGTGAAGCGGCCCTGCTCGTCCCAGCCGCGCGGGCTGGCCTTGAGCAGCACGACGGTGCCGGTCTTTTCCTCCAGCAGGTACAGCATGCCGTCGGCGCAGTGGATGGCGCCCTTGCCCAGCTTGGCCTTCTCGGCCCACTTCACCGCGCCCGTCTTCAATTCCATGCAGGTCCAACCGCCACGGTTGGAGTGACCGTAGAGATGGCCGTCGACCAGGACGACGCCGCCGTGGTGGTTCTCCAGATCGGTGTTGGCATAGAGATCCTGGACCGAGTTGCCCGGGCCGACCTTGATGGACTTGCAGCCGACGCCGTAACCGGCGGTGACAAACACCTGGCCTTCGTGGAAGATCGGCGTCGGGATGACGGCGGTCTTGCCGGGGAACTCGCTCTTCCAGAGCAGGCTGCCATCGGCGGCGTTGACACCGGCAATGCTCTGCATGGTGAGCTGAATGAACTGGCGCGCGCCGTTGTGATCGACGGCGATCGCCGAGGCATACTGGGCGGGGTCGGTCCAGGACTCGCTCTGCCAGACCTTGGCGCCGGTGACCTTGTCAAAGGCCGCCAGCGTGCCCTGCGGACCGCCGGGCGTGCAGATCACGTGGTTGCCCTCGACCAGCGGGCTCTCGCAGTAGCCCCAGCCCGGCACCTTGCCGCCCAGGCTCTCCATGGTCACGCGCCAGACTTCCTTGCCATCAGCGGCGTTCAGGCAGACCAGCACCCCCTTGCCACTCAGCGCGTACACACGGCCGCCATCGACGGTCGGCGTGCTGCGCGGGCCGTCGCCCCAGCCGTTGGTGAGCAGGGCGCCCGCCTCGGCCGACCACTTCTCCTTGCCGGTGGCGGTGTCGATGGCGATGACGTACTCGACCGCGTCACGCGCGCCCATGGTGTACAGCGTGTCGCCGACGATGGCATAACCCGCGTAGCCGAGGCCGGCGTCCTGATACAGCCAGACCTGTTTCGGGCCGGCGGAGGGCCACTTTTTCAGCAGGCCGGTTTCCTGGGAGATGTCGGTGCGGTCGGCACCGCGGAAGGTTGGCCAGTCGGCGGCCTGGACGGAGGCGGCGAAGGCGAGGAGGGCGGAAAGGCGGAGGGCATTCATGGTCGTGACAAGGGAACGTCAAAGCGACTCCAACTTTGCCGGAAGGCAAAGGTTTCCGGACGGTTCCGGAAAAAAAGCACCGGTGGCAGGGCCGGCCGGGGCCGCGCTTTCCCCTTGCTGGCCAGGGTTTTCTGGCCACAGGATGCGCGCCCGATGCACCCAGCCGCCCCTTCCGATGAGCCGCCCCAGCGCCTGTCCTGGTCGGGCATGACCCATGTCGGCCGGGTGCGCAAGAACAACGAGGACGCCTTCCTGGCGCTGACCTACAATGACCGCGAGGTGCGTTACCTTGGCAAGACCGGCGAGGCCGGCTTCGAACAGGGCGACTTCGTCTTCGCGGTGAGCGACGGCATGGGCGGAGCCAACGCCGGCGAGTTCGCCAGCCGCATCGCCGTCGAACGCCTCACCCGGCTCATGCCGCGCATCTACCGACTGGCGGCGCAAAACCTTTCCGGCGGGGTCTGCGACGCCCTGGAGGAAATTTTCCATCACGTGCACGCCGAACTCTGCAAGCTCGGCCGGTCCTACGCGGAATGCTCGGGCATGGGCGCCACCCTCAGCCTCGCGGCCTTTTCGCCCGGCTGGATGCATTTTGGCCACGTCGGCGACAGTCGCATCTACTACTTGCCGGCGACCGGCGGCATGCGCCAGATCACCCACGACCACAGCTACGTGGGCTGGCTGCGCCGTCAGGGGCAGCTCAACGAGCGCGAGGCGCGCGTGCACCCGCGCAAGAACGTGCTCAACCAGGCGCTCGGTGCCGGGCACCAGATCGTCACGCCGCAGTTTGGCAGCGTCGGCTGCGAGCCGGGCGACCGCTTTCTGCTCTGCACGGACGGCGTGATCGACGGCCTCTGGGACAGCCGGCTCGAGGAGTATGCCACCCAGCCCTGCGACCAGCCCAAGGCCTTCCGCATCGTCGAGGCCGCGGTGGCGGAATCGGGGCGCGACAACAGCACGGCCCTGCTCGTCGAGTTTCCCGGCTGAGACCGCAACTCGCCGCCGGGACCGGCGTTACACGGGCATGCGCACCTGCGTTTGGCTTGCCCTGCTGCTGGCGCCCGGCCTGTTTCCGGTCGGGGCGGAAACCGTCAAGGACCGTGAAGGCGCCGTGCGCGCCGACCGTGCCCGCTTCGAAAACGATGCCCGCTGGGCCTACAACGACGTCGAGAGCGGCTTCAAGCTCGCCCAGGCGACCGGCAAACCCGTGCTGGTGGTGATGCGCTGCGTGCCCTGCCTGTCCTGCATGGGCATCGACACCGCCGTGCTCATGGAGAACGACCAACTCTCGGCCCTGCTCGACCAGTTCGTCTGCGTGCGCGTGATGAATGCCAATGCGCTCGACCTGACCCGCTTCCAGTTCGATTTCGACCTGTCCTTCTCCACCCTGTTCTTCAATGGCGACGGCACGGTGTACGGTCGCTACGGCTCCTGGACCCACCAGAAGAACTCGCAGGACGCCAGCCTCGCCGGCTACAAGCGCGCGCTCGAACAGGCCCTGACCATCCACCGCGGTTACCCGGGCAATCGCGAGGCCCTGCAGGGCAAGCAGCCCGCGCCGCTGCCCTACCTGACGCCGACCGAACTGCCGGCGCTCGCCGGTCGCTACCAGCGCGAACTCAACTGGGACGGCAAGGTGGTTGGCAGCTGCGTGCACTGTCACCAGGTCGGCGACGCCCTCCGCCAGTCCTGGCGCGAGCAACGCCAGCCGGTGCCGGAGGAATGGATCTATCCAATGCCGGCCCCGGAAACGGTGGGGCTTTCGCTGGCCCCCGATCAGGTGGCGACCGTGACCGCCGTTCAGCCCGATTCGCCCGCCGCCCGCGCCGGTCTGCAGGCGGGCGATGAAATCCTGCGCTTCGCCGGCCAGCCGCTGGTGTCGACGGCGGACTTCAGCTGGGCGCTGCACCGCGCCGGTCACGCGGCGAAACTGGACGTTACCGTCCGCCGTGGCGGCGCGGAATCCTCGCTCCTGCTTGACTTGCCGGCCGGCTGGCGGTTTCAGGCCGACACCAGCGGCCGGGTCGCCGCCTGGCCGATGCGCGGCATGGCCACCGGCGGCATGGTGCTGGTCGATTTGACCGACGACGAGCGCCGGCAACACGGGCTCGGTCTCGATGGGTTGGCCCTGCGCGTCAAGCATCTGGGCCAGTACGGGCTGCATGCCGCGGCCAAGAAGGCGGGGGTGCAAAAGGACGATGTGGTCGTCGAGATCGACGGCCTGACGCAGCGCCTGAGCGAGAGTCGCCTGCTCGGGCACCTGCTGCAGAAGCGCTTCCCCGGCGAGCGCGTGCCGCTGGTCCTGCTGCGCGGCGGCGAAAAGCGGTCTCTCGAGCTGCCGATGCAGTGAGCCCGTCGGCGTTTCCCGTCGAAAGCCCGGCGGCCGGGCGGTCGTTCTGAGGGCGTGATCCGCCTTTCGATCGTTCTGCTGCTGGCCGCCGCGCCGCTGTCCGCCTTGGATTTTTCCCGGGAGGTGCTGCCCGTGCTGCAACGCGCCTGCTTCGAATGCCACGGCGCTGAAGAGGCGCGCGGCGGCCTGCGCCTGCATGAGGCGACCGCCCTGCAGGCCGGCGGCAAACATGGCGCGGTCGTGGTGCCGGGGCAGCCGGAGGCGAGCGAGCTGCTGCGCCGGGTGTCGCTGCCGCGCACCGACAAGGAGGCGATGCCCCGCCGCGGCACGCCGTTGACGGCGGCCGAGATCGACCGTCTGCGCGCGTGGATTGCCGCCGGTGCCGAGTGGCCGGCCAATGCAACGCTGGCCCAGCACTGGGCCTACCTGCCGCCGGTCAAAGCGGCCGTGCCGGCCGGGGCCGCGCATCCGGTCGACGCCTTTCTCTTCGCCCGTCTCCAGGCCGAGGGTCTGGTGCCCTCGCCGCCGGCCGAGGCTGCGACCTTGGTGCGCCGTCTGCACCTCGATCTGACCGGCCTGCCACCGTCGCCGGCCGAGGTGGCACGCTTCACCCGCGAGCACGCCGCCGATCCCGAGCTTGCGGTCGAGCGCCTCACCACGCGCCTGCTGGAGTCGCCCGACTTCGGCGTCAAATGGGCGCGCCACTGGCTCGACCTCGCCCGCTACGCCGATTCGCACGGCTTCCAGCGCGACGACCTGCGTGAGATCTGGGGCTGGCGCGACTGGGTGGTCGACGCCCTCAATGCCGACATGCCGTTTGACCGTTTCAGCATCGAGCAGATCGCCGGCGACCTGCTGCCGAAGGCGACCCCACAGCAGATTCTTGCCACCGGGTTCCACCGCTGCACGCCGACCAACGTCGAGGCCGGTACCGAGCCGGAGGAAAGCCGCATCAACCAGGTCATCGACCGCGTCAACACCACCGGCGCCGTCTGGCTCGGCACCACCCTCGAGTGCGCCCAGTGCCACAACCACAAGTACGACCCCTTCAGTCAGCAGGACTACTACCGCCTGCTCGCCTACTTCAACACCACCGAAGCCGAGGCCGAGCGTGCCAATCCGAAGGTGCCGGGTTCGATTGCCTTTCGCGGTTCGCCGATGGCCTTGGCCGATCCTGCCCGCGAAGCCCAGCGCGCGGCCTTGCAGAACCAGATCGCCACCCTGGATGCCCGGCTGCAGTCGCTGCAGCAGGCAAAGGCGCGGCCCGCGGCGAAAGCCCCGGCGACCGTTTCCGCCCTGACGGTTTTGAAGCCGGCGCGGATCGACACCGAGTCGGCTGCTGAGGCCGAGGTGCGCGAGGACGCCAGCGTCCTCTTCCTCGGTGAGGTGCCCAATGGCGACACCTACACGGTCGAGTTCGAGCTGCCGCCGGTCCCGGTGCACGGCCTGCTCATTGAGGCCCTCAGCGATCCCGCCCTGCCGGGCGACGGACCGGGTCGCGGAGGCGCGGACCGGCCCAACTTTGTGCTGCAGCAACTGCACGCCGAGCGGCTGCCGCCCGGCAGGGACAAGACCGGCGGCACGCCTCTGGCGTTTGCCCGCGCCCACGCCAGTTTTTCCCAGTCGAATTTCCCGGTCGTCGGCCTGATCGACAGCGATCCCACCACGGGGTGGGCCATCAACCCGAAGTTTCATCAGTCGCACTGGGCGGCGCTGGCCTTGGCCGAACCGCTGCGGGCCGGTGCGGGCGAACGCCTCGGGTTGAAGCTGGTGCAGCATTTTGGCGGTGGTCGTGTCATCGGTCGACTGCGCGTCAGCGCCTTCACCGCGCCGGTCGAGGACCACCTGCCGGAAGCGGTCGAGGCGGAGCCCGCCAAGGCCCGCAAGGATCCCGCGCTGGTGAAGCTGGAAACCCAGCGCAGGGCCCTGCAGCGCCAGCTCGATGGCCTCAAGCCGGCCACCTCCGAGGTGATGCGCGAGCTCGCCGAGCCGCGCATGACAGCCCTGTTCAAACGCGGCGATTACACGAATCCTGGCGACCCGGTCACGGCCGGTGTGCCCGCGCTCTTTGAACGCCAGCCCGAGGGGCCACCGAATCGGCTGACCCTGGCGCGCTGGCTGGTCAGTCGCGACAACCCGCTGGTCGCCCGCGTCACGGTCAACCGCCTCTGGAACGAGATCTTCGGTCGCGGCCTGGTCGCCACGGTCGAGGACTTCGGCGTCAAGGGCGCCCCGCCCACCCATCCGGAATTGCTCGACTGGCTGGCGGTCGATTTCATGGACCAGGGCTGGAGCCTCAAGCGCTTGATCAAGCTTCTGGTCACCTCGCAGGCCTACCGCCAGAGCAGTCATGCCCCGGCGGGTTCGCCCGCGCTGGCGGTCGATCCGGAAAACCTGCTGCTCTGGCGCATGGCGCGCTTCCGTCTCGATGCCGAGGGCATCCGCGACAATGCGCTCGCCATCGCCGGCCTGCTCAACCCGAAGCAGGGCGGCCCGCCAATCTATCCGCCGCAGCCCGACGGGCTGTGGGCCAAGGTCGGCGGCCAGCAGTACAAATACGAGGTCAGCCCCGGCAACGAGGCGCATCGGCGCGGCCTCTACGTCGTGCTCAAGCGCGGCGCGCCCTACCCGAGCTTCGTCAATTTCGACGCCGGTCCGCGCATGGCCTGCGTGGTGAAGCGCCACCGCTCGAACACGCCGCTGCAGGCGCTCAACCTGCTCAACGACCCGGTCTATGTCGGGGCCGCGCAGGCCCTCGGCAAACGACTGCTCGATGAAAAACCCAAGGCCACGGTCGAGGACCGCCTGCGCCACGGCTTCCGGCTCGCCCTGGCTCGCGATCCCAGCGCCACCGAACTCGCCGCCCTGCGCGACCTCTGGCACAAGCAGTACGTCAAGGGCGAGACCGCCGCCAGCGAGGCGGTCGCCCTGGCCCTGCTCAACCTCGACGAGACGATTTCGAAGGAGTAGGGGCAGGGGCCGTTGATGGCGGATGGTTGATTGTTGATCGGGTTTCTCCATCAACGATCCACCATCATCCATGAACAGATGCGAGTGTGTCCCATGAAAGGCCGCGGCCCTGACGGGTGTTCGTTGCTCATGCTGTTCCTCGCGTCGCGTCTTGGCTCCCGGGTGGTGCTCCTGTGGCTGGCTCTCACC
>JAEYYS010000497.1 GCA_023428335.1 Verrucomicrobiota bacterium
GTCCTTGCCCATGTAGCCCCAGATCAGCGGCAGCCAGGCCCCCCAGATGAAAAACTCCAGGACCATCATGATGAACAGCTTCTTGGCAGCGGGCGATTTCATAAAGTGCGCGAGCTTAGAAAGCCGGCCGCGGGATGGCAAGGCGGGAAATCAACGAACGCTCCACCCGGTTTTTCCGGGAAAGAAAACCCCGACTCCGCGCGGGGTCAGCAGCTCGTCGGCACCCGCTGCGCCAGTTTCACGGCGTGCGGAATGGCGCCCTCGACATGGCCGAGGCATTCGACCGCGCCGGCCGGCTTGCCAGGCAGGGCGACCACCAAACTGCGGCCGACCACCGCGGCGAGGCCGCGACTGAGGATGGCGTTGGGCGTGGCCGCCAGCGAGCGCATGCGCATCGCCTCGCCAAAGCCGGGCACCTCCACCCGCATCAGGCCGCGCACGGCCTCGGGGGTGACATCGCGTTCGGCGATGCCGGTACCGCCGGTGGTGAGGATCAGGCCGCAGCCCTGGGCTTCAAAGGAACGGATGGCCTGCTGGATGCGCTCCAGATCGTCGGGCACCACGGCCTCGGCCGCCACCTGCCAGCCGCGCTGGAGCGCGACCTCGCGCAGGGCGGGACCGCCGAGGTCGTCGTACTCCCCGCGACTGGCGCGGTCGGAGACGGTGATGATGCCGACAGTCAGGCTCACAGGCAAAACGGGTTCAGGCGGCGCCCGTGGCGCTGACCAGGGTGCCGAGCGTTTCCCCGGTGAGGGCGCGACGGATGTTGCCGGGCTCGTTCATGCTGAAGACGACGATCGGCATGTTGTTTTCCATGCACAGCGAGAAGGCGGTGGCATCCATCACCTTGAGCTGGCGGGTCAGGCACTCGTGGAAGCTGATGCGGTCAAAACGCACCGCCGCCGGATTTTTCGCCGGGTCACTGTCGTAGATGCCGTCGACCTTGGTCGCCTTGAACACGCAGTCGGCGCCGATCTCCGAGGCGCGCAGGGCGGCGGTGGTGTCGGTCGAAAAGAAGGGGTTGCCGGTGCCGGCGGCGAAGATGACGACGCGGCCAAGCTCGAGGTGGCGGGTGGCAACGCGTCGAATGAAGGGTTCGGCGACGTTCTTCATCTCGATGGCGCTCTGCACCCGGGTCGGCACGTCCATCGCTTCGAGCATCGACTGCACGGCGAGCGAGTTCATCACGGTGGCCAGCATGCCCATGTAATCGGCGGTGGCGCGCTCCATGCCCTTGTTGCTGGCGCTGACGCCGCGCCAGAAATTGCCGCCGCCGACGACCAGGGCGATTTCCAGGCCGGTCTGGTGGGCGGCCTTGATCTGGGCGGCGATGTCTTCGACGATGGGCGGCGAAATGTTGTCGGTGCTGCCGGGCTCCCGCAGGGCCTCGCCACTGAGCTTGAGGAGGACGCGACGAAATTTGCGGGTGCCTGAGGATTCGAACATCGGAATCTGGATTTGGCACATGAAACAGGAATGGCAAGGCGCTGCCAAGATTTTTCCGCATCACAGCCGCCGCCGTTCCATCTTGAACCCGGCGCGATTCTGCGGAGGATGGCGCCCCGATGATCCATCCCACGGCCCTGATCCACCCCTCCGCGCAGCTCGGCAGCGACGTCGAGGTCGGCCCGTACGCGCTCATCGACGGCCCGGCGGAGATCGGCGACGGCTGCCGGATCGAGGCCCATGCCCAGCTGGTCGGCCGGGTCCGGCTCGGCAGCGGCTGCCAGATCGGCCGTGGCGCCATCCTCGGCACAGCGCCCCAGGATCTCGGTTTCGACCCGGCCATCGACAGCTCGGTCTGGCTCGGCGACCGCAACGTGCTGCGCGAGCACGTCACCATCCACCGCGGCAGCAAGCCGGGTTCGGCCACCCGGCTGGGCGACGGCAATTTCCTCATGGTCGGCGCCCACCTGGCCCACGACGTCGTGCTTGGCGATGCCAACATCCTCGCCAACGCCTGCCTGCTGGCCGGGCATGTGCAGGTCGGTAACCGCAGTTTCATCGGCGGCGGCGCCGTGTTTCACCAGTTCCTGCGCATCGGCGATTCCTGCGTCATCCAGGGCAACGGCAGCTTTGGCAAGGACATCCCGCACTTCTGCGCGGCCATGCGCACCAACCGCATCACCGGCCTGAACGTCGTTGGCCTGCGTCGCCAGGGCTTCAACAGCGCCGAGCGCGCCGCCATCAAGCAGATGTTCCGCCTGCTGTTCTGCTCGGGCAAAAACCTCGGTCAGGCGGTGGCCGCCGCGCGCGACGGCGAGTGGTCCGGCCCCGCCCTGCGCCTGCTGGAGTTCGTCGAGACCCCCAGCCGCCGCGGCATCTGCCCCTGGCGGGGCGGCCAGAGCGACGAGGAATGACCCCGCAGAGCCGCCGCCGGGCGGGGCGGATTTTCCCCTGCTTTTTCTTGTCACCCGCGGGCGCTTGGCCTATTGGATGAGCTGTTTTGAGGCGCCCCGGACGCCCGTCGCCCGGCCGTCGCAACCCATCTCTCTCCCGGCATCATGACTTTCCCACGACTCCGCGTCGCGCTGGCGCTGGCCGCCTGTTTCCTGGCGGCGCACGCGCACGGCCAGTCCTTTTTCGACTCGCTGACGAGCAACCTCAACATTGAGGGCCTGGAAACCACCTACGATCCGGAGACCGGCCTCGCCACCGCGAAGGGCGAGGTGGTGGTCAGCTACGAGGGCGTGGAAATCCGCAGCGGCAGCGCCAGCTACAACGCCAGCACCGGCGAGGTCGTCGCCCGCGACGGCGTGGTGATCTGGAAGGACGGCGTCATCTACCGCGGCGAAAACATCCTGTACAACGTCAACAGCGGCGAACTCACCGGCGACGCCGTGCGCAGTTCGATGCCGACCGAGACCGGCACCTTCTTTTACCAGACCGAGAAGTTCGAGACCGCCACCAAGTTCATCGAACGCATCGAGGGCGGCGAAACCACCTTCACCACCCACGACCTGGCCAACCCGAACTACCGCCTGCGCGCGCGCAGCCTGACGATCTATCCCGAGGACCGCATCGTCATGCGCGGCGTCACCGTGCTCGCCGGCGACACCCCGATCTTCTACCTGCCCTACCTGTCGCAGCCCCTCACCGAGGAGGTCGGCTACCGCGTCACCCCCGGTTACCAGAGCCGCTGGGGCGCCTTCCTGCTCAACCAGTATGGCATGCTGCACGGCGATCACACCCTCGCCAAGTACCGTCTCGACCTGCGCTCCAACCGCGGTGTCGGCGTCGGCGCCGATTTCCTGTCGCTGCGCCACCGCGAGAACAGCGACAACTTCGGCACGCTCAAGCTTTACTACCTGAACGATTCCGATCCGCAGAAGAACCGCACCGGCGTGCCGCGCGGCCCGGTCAGTGAGGACCGCTACCGCATCAACTTCCAGCACCGCATCTACCTGCCCGGGCCGGAGAAGAGCACCTGGTACCTGGACTTCGACATCAACAAGCTGAGCGACGCCCACTTCTACGAGGATTTCTTCTTCAACGACTTCCGCCAGACGCCGGAGCCGGAAAACCAGGTCTCGCTGGTGCACACCGACAACTCCTACGTCGCCACCCTGATGACGCGGTTCCAGGCCAACGACTTCTACACCGTCGGTACCAAGCTGCCCGAACTCGCCATCGACTTCATTCGCCGGCCGCTCTGGAACACCGGTCTCTACCACCAGGGCGCCTTCAGCGCGGGCATCCTCAAGGATGAGCTTGGCGATGAGGACGAGCGTTTCCTCAGCGATGAACTGCGCCGTGTACAGCTGCTCGGCGGTGACACCCGCTTCCTGCGCGCCCGCATCGACGGTGCCGGCTTCAACCGCGTCCACACCTACCACGAACTGCTCTACCCGAAGACCCTGTTCGGCTGGCTCAACCTGGTGCCGCGCCTCGGCGCCGGCTTCAGTCACTACGCCGGCATCGACGGCAGCCCGAGCGACCTCGACAACGTCACCCGCCCGATCTTCCACGCCGGCTTGGACGCCTCGTTCAAGCTCGTCAAATCCTGGCCCGACTTCCAGAAGCCCGAATGGGGGCTCGACGGCATGCGCCACGTCGTTCAGCCCTACCTCAACCTCTCCTACCTCGACTCCTCGCAGCCGAAGAATTTCCCGTCGATCGACCGCCTGTCGCCGACGACGCGTCCGCGCTCGATCGACGTGCCGATGTTCACCGCCGTCGACGACCTGCGCTCGTGGAACATCGCCCGCGTCGGCATGCGCAACCTGCTGCAGACCCGCCGCGACTACACCAACGAGGCGCGCGGCGTCTTCACCTCGGCCACCACCGAGCCGACCCAGACCTTCGCCTGGGCCGGGCTCAACACCTACGTCGACTTCTTCGCCCGCGACCCCGAGTTCGACCGCGACATCTCCAACCTGTACAACGAACTGTTCTTCCGGCCGGTGCCCTGGGTGAACTTCTGGATGGACATGCAGCTGCCCATCCTCGGCGACACCGGCAGCTTCACCGAACTCAACCAGGGCATCACCTTCATGCCCGCCAAGACAGTGCAGCTCACGCTCGGCCACCAGTACGTCAACGAGAACCCCTACTTCCGCGATTCCAACCTCATCTTCACCCGTCTCTACACCCGGGTGACCGACACCTGGGGCTTCGCCATGAACCAGATCTTCGAAATGGATGACGGCACCATGGAATTCCAGAGCTACAGCCTCACCCGCGACCTGACGAGCTGGATGGTGTCGGTCGGTGGCATGGTTCGCGACAACCGCCGCGGCCTCAACGAATACGGCCTGCTGCTCTCGCTCACCCTCAAGGATTTCCCGCAGCTGAACCTGCCGCTCGACATCGACCCGAACCCCTCCGGCCGCGGCGGCAGCCAGTGAGGCCACCCTGCGCGCCGGCCTGAGCGCCACCCGCCCGGACCGATCCCCATGCCCAAGCGCATCGCCATCTTCGGAGGCAGCTTAAACCCTCCCGGCCTGCACCACCGCGCCATCGCCCAGCGACTGGCCGGCGAGTTCGACGAGGTCCGCGTTTTGCCCTGTGGTCCACGGCCCGACAAGGCGGTCACCAATTCGGTGCCTCCGGTGTACCGCGCCGCCCTCGCCGACCTCACCTTCGGCGGCCTGCCCGGGGTCAATGTTGACCTGTCCGACCTCGAGCTCGACCGCTTCAGCCGCAACCATGAGCTGCAATCGCGTCTCGCGGGCGAGGGCGAACTCTGGCATGTCGTCGGTGCCGACCTCGTCGCCGGCGGTGCCGCGGGTGAATCCGCCATCCAGCGCACCTGGGAAAAGGGCGGGCAGCTCTGGAACGAGGCGCGTTTTGCCGTGCTCACCCGCCCCGGTTTCAAGCTCGACCCCGCCGACCTGCCGCCGCAGGCGCGTGTCTTCGAACTCGCCGAAACCGGTTCCAGCACCCACATCCGCGAACAGCTCGGCCAAGGCGCCGATGTCTCGGCCCTGCTCACCCCGCGCGCCCACGCCTACCTGCAGCGCTACGGCCTCTACCGCGCCCCCAACCCCGGTGCCTGGGCCCGCGCCAGCCTGGCCGCCCTGCCCTTCCACGTCCACGCCGACCCCAACAACCCGCGCGCCGCCGACTGGCGCACGCGCCTGCCCGCCGACCGCCCCCTGGCCGAGGCGGACTTCGTCAGCGTGCTCGGCGGCGACGGCACCATGCTGCGCACCATCCGCGAGCACTGGCGCGAGCGCCGCCCCTTCTTCGGCATCAACGCCGGCCACCTGGGCTTCCTCATGAACGCCCCCGAGCAGGTCTTCGGCCACGCCTTCCCGCCGGCCGATGTCATCCTGCGCCAACTGCCCATGCTCTATCTTGAGGCCGAGGGCCGCGACGGCAGGGTGCACACGGCCTATGGCTTCAACGACGCCTGGCTGGAGCGTTCGACCAGTCAAAGCGCCTGGCTGGAAGTCCGCGTCAACGGCATCCCGCGCCTGCCCAAGCTGATCAGCGACGGCGCCCTCGTCGCCACCGCTGCCGGTTCCACCGCCTACGCCCGCAGCATGGGCGCCAGCCCGCTGCTCGCCGACACCCCCGCCTGGCTGCTGGTCGGTTCCAACGTCATGGAACCCGCCCACTGGCGCAGCGCCCTGCTCTCCGTCGACAGCACCGTGGAAATCCGCAGCCTCGATCCCGTGCGCCGGCCGGTCGAGGCCTTTGTCGACGGACTCAGCCTCGGCGAGGTCGTGTCGCTGCGCGCCCGCATCAGCCGCGCCGCCGCCGCCGAGGTGGCCTTCTGCGCCAGCCATGACATGGCGGAAAAAATCGCCGCCATCCAGTTCCACCCGAGCCAGGGTTGAGCCGCCGGCTGCGAACTTCAGGCCGCGGCGGACGTATTATTCTCCAGCCTCCCACGCGACCGATGCCCCGCATCCCCACCGTTCTTTTTTCCTGCTGCCTCGCCGCCGCGACCGCGGTCGCCGCGCCGACCGAACTGCGCTACAACCGCGACATCCGGCCCATCCTCAGCGACCACTGTTTCGCCTGCCACGGGCCCGACAAAAACCACCGCGAGGCCGACCTGCGGCTCGATGTGCGCGAGGCGGCCCTCGAAGCGAAGGCGCTCGTGTCCGGCGACCCCGAGGCCAGCCTGCTGCTCGAACGCCTGCACACCGAGGATGAGGACGACCTCATGCCGCCGCCGGAGTTCAAGAAACCGCTCAGCGAACACCAGAAGGAGCTGATCACCGAATGGATCCGCCAGGGGGCACCCTATGAACCGCATTGGGCCTACACGCCGCTGGTCCGGCCGACGCCGCCAAGCGACGGCCACCCGGTCGATGCCTTTGTGCGCGCCAAGCTCGCCGAACTCGGCGCCGAACTCTCTGCGCCCGCCGATCCGCGCACGCTGGCGCGCCGTCTCAGCCTCGACCTCACCGGCCTGCCGCCCGCGCCGCGCGAGGTCGACCGCTTCCTCGCCGAACATGGGCGTGATCCGGCCGCCGCCGTCGAGGCCCTGATCACCCGCCTGTTCGCCTCGCCCCACTTCGGCGAACGCTGGGCGGTGTGGTGGCTCGATGTCGCCCGCTTCGCCGACACGGTCGGCTTCCACGGCGATCAGAACCAGCGCATCTTTCCTTACCGCGATTACGTCATCGCCGCCTTCAACACGAACAAGCGCTTCGATCAGTTCACCCTCGAACAGCTTGCCGGTGACCTGCTGCCCAAGCCGACGACCGAGCAACTCGTCGCCACCGGCTTCAACCGCCTCAACATGATGACCCGCGAGGGCGGCGCGCAGCCAAAGGAGTACCTGGCCAAGTACCAGGCCGACCGCGTGCGCACCGTCGGCGGCACCTGGCTCGGCGCCACGCTCGGCTGCGCCGAATGCCACGACCACAAGTTCGATCCCTTCACGATGCGCGACTTCTACGCGCTGTCGGCCTACTTCGCCGACATCAAGCAGTTCGGCGTCTATGCGAGCTACGGCTACACACCGAACGAAGAGCTGAAGGGCTGGACCAACGACCACCCCTTCCCGCCCGAGATCGAGGTCGACAGTCCCTACCTGCGCAACCGCCTGCAGCACCTGCGCCAGCGCATGGCCGACACCGCCCTCGCCGCCTGGCGCAGCGCGGTCGCGGAGGACCGTCGCCGCACGACACTGCAAACCTGGCTGCAGCGCACGCGCGAGCTGCTCAAGGCCCATCCCGCCGGCTGGCAGGTGGCCCAACCTGAAGTGACGACCGCAGCGGCCAAGGGCGGCAAGGCGCCCGCGAAAAGCACGGCCACCGCCAAGGCCGTGGTTCTGGAGGACGGCAGTGTCCGACTTGAGGGCGCCGCCCTGCAGGACACGGTGCTGACCCTGCGCCCCGGCAACACCCGGGTCGCGGCGATCCGCCTCGAACTGCTGCCCGACCCGCTGCACGCCAACCGCATCGAGCGCGGCGGCAAGGCCGAGGGCCTCAGCCTGAATCCAAGCTTCCGCATTCGCCAACCCGGCACCGCCGGCGAACTCAATCCGGCCATCCGCCACGCCGAGGCGAACCGCCAAACCCCGCGCTATGCCGGCACCGAGGAAATCCCCGGCCTTCAGGGCGGCTGGAAAACCTCCGCCGCCCAGGCCGACCAACCCCACACCGCGGTCTGGCTGCTGGAGCAACCGGTGGATCTGGTGCCGGGCGCGGTATTGACCGTACGCCTGAATGGTCACGCTGCCGGCCGTGTGCGGATCGCCCTCAGCCCCGTCGCTCCGCTGCGTCCGCTGGAGGATCCGGCCGAACTGGCGCCGCTGTTCGCCAAGCCCGATCTGCAAAATCCCGATGCCCACCTCGCTCAACTCTGGCTGGCGCAGTCGGGCCAGGACCGCGGTGCCCGCGCCGTCTGGGCCGCCTTGGAAAAGGAAGCGCTCGCCTGCCGCGAAGGCCGGGCCTGGACTCAGGTGACGGTGGCACTCAGGGAACCCATGCCCGTGCGCACCCTGCCGCGCGGCAACTGGATGGATGAAAGCGGCGAACTCCTGCAGCCCGCACCACCGGAATTTTTGACCTCCCCGCTGCAGCCCGGCGCCCCGCGACAGAGCCGTCTCGATCTCGCCCGCTGGCTCACCTCGACCGACAACCCACTCACCGCCCGCACCTTCGTCAACCGCCTCTGGAAACAGTTTTTCGGCCAGGGACTGTCGAGTGCTGTCGATGACCTCGGCGCCCAGGGCGAAACGCCCAGCCATCCGGAACTGCTCGACTGGCTCGCCTGCGAATTCCGCGACAGCGGCTGGGACATCCAGCACCTCATGCGCCTGCTGGCCACCAGCGCCACCTACCTGCAGGACAGTCGCGCCCGCCCTGAGCTGCGCGAGAAGGATCCCGACAACCGTCGCCTCGCCTTCCAGAACCCGCGCCGGCTCGACGCCGAGTTCGTGCGCGACAACGCCCTGTTTGCCGCCGGCCTGCTCAATCCCGAGATCGGTGGCCCCAGCGTCAAGCCCTACCAGCCGCCAGGTTACTACGACAACCTGCAGTTCCCCAGCCGCGATTATGTGGCGCACACCGATGACCGGCAGTGGCGACGCGGCTTGTACATGCACTGGCAGCGCACCTTCCTGCACCCGATGCTCGCCAACTTCGATGCACCCGCGCGCGACGAATGCACCGCCGCCCGCACCGTCTCCAACACGCCCCAGCAGGCCCTGACCCTGCTCAACGACCCGACCTTCGTCGAGGCTGCCCGCGCCTTCGCCGAAAGCCTGCCGACCGGCAGCGATGCCGAACGTTTGGAACAGGTCTTCCTGCGCAGTCTGGCGCGGCCGCCCTCGAAAAAGGAAAGCGACAGCCTGCTGCGTTTCCTCGACGGCCAGCGCGACGCCTGGCGCGCCGTGCCGGGCGACGCCCAAAAACTGCTCGCCACCGGTCTGCGTCCCCTGCCCCAGGGCGACCCCGCCGAACTCGCCGCCTGGACCAGCCTCTGCCGCGTCGTGCTCAACCTGCACGAAACGATCACGCGGTATTGAGCCTGGAGCTGTTCTCTCGGTTCTCGGTTCTCGGTTCTCG
>JAEYYS010000500.1 GCA_023428335.1 Verrucomicrobiota bacterium
GGTCAACGCTGCGCGCGCCGGCTGCAGCAGGTTTTCGATCCTTCCGCGCAGGGCTTCGCCTGCGCGGCGCCGTTCCTCAAGCCTGTCCTGACGGGCGCGGAGCTGATGGGTCTGCTCCGCCAGAAAGCGCCGACTGGCCGAGAGCTCATCGGCCCGCGGCTCGCGTCCCAGGGCTTCGCGAAACAGCCGCTGCAGTCGCGCTGCGTCGTCCGGCTCGCCCTTGACGCGCGCGGCCCAGTCGGTGGCCCAACCCTGGATCACCGGATCGTTGAGCAGGGCCAGCGATTGCGCCGGCACGTTGGTGGCGTCGCGACGGCCGCGCGAAGCGGAAGGCACGGGCATGTCGAAGGCGGTGAGGAAGGGATCGAGCTGATTGCGGATCACCTGCACGTACACACTGCGGCGCGGCTGGTCGCCCGGAACCGGTTTGCCAAAGGGCGTGGCATCCAATCGTCCGGAGAGCTGGACGATGCTGTCGCGGATCGCCTCAGCCTCGAGCCGGCGCACGCTCCAACGCGCGAGCAGGCGGTTGTCGGGGTCGCGGTCGGCCCCGTCTGCCGTGGCGGAGCGCGCAAAGGCGCGGGTGCGGACCAGGGCTTCAATGAAGCGTTTCATGCTGCCGCCATCCGCGAGAAATTGCGCGGCGAGGAAGTCGAGCAGCTCCGGGTGTGACGGCAGCTCGCCGAGGCGGCCGAAGTTGTCGGGGGTGGCGACCAGACCGCGACCGAAGACATGGTGCCAGAGGCGGTTGACGATGACCCGGGCGGTGAGCGGATTGCGCGGATCGGTCAGGCGTTCGGCGAGTTCGAGCCGGCCGCTCTGCGAGGTCTGAAACGGGGTCGGGTCGATGCCATCGAGGAACCGCCTCGGCACGGCATCGGCGGGCTGCTTGTGATTGCCACGAACAAACAGGGCGGCATCGCGGGCATCGCCCTCGAGCACGCCCGGCGCGCGGGTCGGACGCGGCAGACGCGCCTCCAACTCGCGATAGGCTTTCACCAGCGCGGCAGCCGCAGGGATGGCGGCAAAGGTGTTCGGCAGCTTGCCGGCCTGCAGGGCGCGATTCAGCGACTCGGCCTGCGCGTCAGTCAGGGTGCCGTCGAGCCAAGCACGCACGGCATCGCGGCCGGGTTGGCTGGGAATGCCCGGGCCAGTCGGCGCCGCATCGTCATGGGTGATGAAGGCCTCGGTGAGACCAAACCAGGAACGCGCATCAAGATTCGCCTGCGCCGGCAGATCGGCCACTGTGGTGATCTGCAGGTGCAGGTCGTCGCCCTTCCAGTAGTCGAGGTCGAGCGAGTGCCAGCCAAGCAAGGCGTCCTTGTCGGTCTTCAACTCGCGCGCCTTGTGAATCGTGCCGGTGCGCGGGTAGTTTTGCACGACATACTTGGCGACCGCACCGCCACCGCCGGCGACCCGGAACCAAAGCGTGCCGCCGTCGCAACGAAAACGCGGCGACATCAGCACGGCGCGGTCGGCGGTCGAGACGAGGTCGGAAAACAGCCCACCCGGATGCAGCTGGGCGAGCAGGCGGTCGCCTTCGAGGGCGACGCTGAATTCGCCGGCTGGCGTGACGCCCTGGCTCAGTCCGTGGCCGTCGGTGAACCACGTGCTCTGGCGCAGATCCCAGTGCTTGGCCACCTTGGGCAGCACCGCCGGGGTGGCAGCGCCCGCCGTTGTCTCCGGCAAGGTCTGCAGCCAGGCATCGGCAACCGCGTTCTTGATGCGCGGCTTGAGCTGGAGCAGTTCCGCGCGCACCTGCTCGCCCGTGCCCGGCGCATTGGCATCGATGATGGCCGGCCGGGTGCTGGTGAAGATGCCGTAGAGCGCGTAGAAGTCGGCCTGGCTGATGGCATCAAACTTGTGGTCATGGCAGCGCGCGCAGGACACCGTCAGCCCCTGGAAGGCCTTGCTGACGGTCTCGATCTGGTTGTCGGTCCAGGTGACCAGCTCGTCGAGCGAATCGGTCGGCGAAAAACCGTGCAGCACCAGCCGCAGCTGGCCGATGCCGAGCGCGCTTTCATTGAGGCCGTCCTGGATCCGCGGGTTCGGCAGCAGGTCGCCGGCGATCGCCTCGCGCAGCATCTGGAAGTAGGACACGTCATCGCGGAAGGCGCGGATGATGGCATCGCGGTAGCGCCAGGCATAGGGAATCGGGGTGTCGCCCTCGCTGCCATAGGTCTCCGCATAGCGCACCCAGTCGAGCCAGTGCCGCGCCCACTTTTCCGCATAGGCCGGGCTTGCGAGCAGGGCTGCCGGATCGGACGGATCGGACAGCTTCGGCGGCAGGCCGGTCAGCACATAACTCAGCCGCCGGCGCAGGGTGGCGGCATCCGCCGGCGCGGCGGGTGTCAGGCCGGCAGCGGTGATCGCGGCCTCGAGCTGGCGGTCGATCTCAGCGGCGAGTTCGACCGGGCTCAAGGCTCGGGCCGGCGGCTGGATCTGCAGCGGCTGGAAGCACCACCACTGCTTGCGCCGATGCAGCACGGCGTTCCAATCGGTGTCCTGGCGCAGTTGCTCGGGCGTCGGCGGCGTGTCGCGCGGGTCGGGCGCGCCTTCGCGCACCCAGCGCTCGAAGTCGGCAAGGATGGCCTCGTCGAGCTTGGCGCCGTTCTTTGGCATCTGCAGGTCGGCATGGGCGTGGCGGATCGACTGAATCAGCAGCGAGGCCGCCGGATCACCGGGCACCAGCACTGGGCCGCTGTCGCCACCCTCCTGCCAGCCCGGGCGGGAGTCGAGCAGCAGGCCACCCTTGCGCTTGCCGGACTCGCTGTGGCATTCGTAGCACTCCTGGGCGAGCACCGGACGGATGCGGGTCTCGAAGAACTCGACCTGCTCGGGCGTGGCGGCGGCGGCAGCGCAGAGCCAGGAGCCGAGGGCGAAGAGGGAGAGTGCACGCGCCTTCATGCCAGCAACCTCCGGCGCAGGGTTTCGGCGGCCGCGATGCAGGCGCGGCCGAGTTCGGCGAAGCGTTCCTTCTTCACCCGAAAGGCCGGGGC
>JAEYYS010000024.1 GCA_023428335.1 Verrucomicrobiota bacterium
GAACAGCACGCCGTTCCCCCACTGCGGGATGCCGCCGTCCTTCCAGATTTGCGGCTTGTGATCTCCCTGATACCAGGTGAGTTTGCAGGCGGGCATCGGGATGGGCGCGGGCGCCTGACCAATCGACGCGGAGCCGGTGAGCGGACCCCAGCCGGTGCGCGGACCGTATTCGTACACCGCCGTCAGTGTGGCGGGTGCGATTTCCGGATGCGGCGGGAGGCCGAACGATTCAATTGCCCGCGGCGCATCGAGCCGCAGCGCCCAGAACGGCAGATCGTTCCAGTGGCTGCCGAGGTCCGACATCGTGCCATTGCCGAAGTCCCACCAGCGATACCACTTCGGTCCAGGGAAATAGACCTCATGATAGGGGCGCCAGGGTGCCGGGCCGAGCCAGAGATCCCAGTCGAGGTAGGGCGGCGGCGTCTGCTCCTCCTTGGGGCGCTCGGTGACGAACACGACATCCTTGTTTTTCGCCGCGTCCTCCTGGCTCTGCAGGCCCCAGGCGCGCGAGACGCAGACATGGACTTCGGAGACCTTGCCGATGGCGCCGCTCTGGACCAGTTCGACGACGCGGCGGTAGTTCGGCATGCCGTGGATCTGCGTGCCCATCTGGGTGGCGACGCCGGCGCGTGCCGCCTCCTCGGTGACCAGGCGCGCCTCGGCGATGTCACGGGTCAGCGGCTTCTCGCAGTACACCGGCTTCTTCATGCGCAGCGCCGGCATCGTGGCGTAGGCATGCGTGTGCTCGGTCGTGCTGACGACGACGGCATCAAAATCCTTCGACTCCTCGTACAGCTTGCGGAAGTCACGGAAGGTCTTCGCCTTCGGAAACAGCTGGCTGGCGCGGTCGAGGTTCTGACCGTTGACATCGCAGAGGGCGACGACGTTTTCGCTGGGTTCCGTCGCAGCCGGTGCGCCCTTGCGGGCGGCCGTGGAAACACCGACCAAGCCCATCAGGTTGGCGGCGCCGCGGCCGCCGACGCCGATGTAGGCGAGGTTCACCTTCGCATTGGGGGAACGCGAGCTGACGATGGCGGGAAAACCGAAGGCGGCGGCGGAGGCGAGAGCGCCGCGGGCAAGAAAATCACGACGGGAAAAATCGGGCTTGGGCATGGGCAGGGAACGCCGCGGCGGAGCACGCTCTTGCCATTCCCGCGTTGCAGACCGCACGATGCTGACAACGCGACGTCGGCCAAGCCGCGGCAACCACGTGCCGCACCGCGACCGAAACCCACGCGGACCTCAGGGACGCGCCGCCAGCGAAAGTTCGATGATGCGCCGGCAGAGTTCGGGGAAGCCGATGCCGGCCGCCTGCGCCGCCTTGGGCAGCAGGCTGCTGCTGGTCATGCCGGGAATGGTGTTGATCTCCAGGACGAAGGGCTGACCATCCGCGCGCAGCATGACATCAACGCGTCCATACACCTGGGTGTCACAGGCTCGGAAGGCGGCCATCGCCGCCTCCTGCACCCTCTGGGTGGTGGCGGCATCGAGGTCGGCGGGACAATGATACAGCGTTTTGCCCGTGCCGCTCAGCCACGGGTACTTGTTGTTCATGTCGTAAAAGCCCTCGACCGGCTCGATGTGGATGACCGGCAGAACGAGATCGCCAAGGATGCCGATGGTCAGTTCACGGCCCTCAATGAATTCCTCCAGCAGGGTGGTCATGCCGTGACGGCGCGCCTCTTCCAGGGCGTCCTGCCATTCGGCCTCGGTGCGGACGATGCGGACCCCGACGCTGGAGCCCTCGCGCGGCGGCTTCGAGACGAGCGGCAGATCGATCGCGCGCGGCACGCTGGCGTCGAGCGGGTAATCCTGGGCGCGCGGCGTTGGCACGCCGGCAGAGAGGAAGCGCGCCTTGCTGAGCGACTTGTCGAAGGCGGTGCGACTGTCGGTCACACCGGCGCCGGTGTAGCGGATGCCGCGCGCTTCGAGCAGGGCCTGGAGCTGACCGTCCTCGCCAAAGGTGCCATGGATCAGGTTCATGGCGATGAGGACATCGCTCGGACAGTCGAAGTCCGGGCCGGTGACATCGACGGGCAGCACCTCGGCCCCGAGCGAGGCGAGCGCGGCCATGACGCTTTCCGCCGTTTTGACCGAAACCTGCCGTTCCGAACCGGGGCCGCCAAAGAGGACGGCGATGCGTTGTCCTGTGATGTCGAGCATGCGCTTGCAAGCATGCCGCGCGGCCGGGCGCGTGCAACGGGGGAAATCCCGTCGCCGCCGATTGGTCTTGTTTCCGTGCCTGCCTTCGATCATTTTAAAGTCTCATGAGATGGTCGCTCGAACCTCTGCGACGCCTGCTGCCGGCGCTGCTCACTTTTGCGCTCGCCCCGGTCTGCCCGGCGGCGATGTCCGCGGCACGGCTCTGGAACGAGGAAAACCTCGCCGCCATCCGCATCGACCGGCCCAATCCGCCGGTCCATGCGCGCAACCTGTTCCATGTCGCCACCGCCATGTACGATGCCTGGGCGGCGTACGACGGTACGGCAATCGGCTGCCTGCACCACGAGCGGGTGACGCCGGCGGACCTGCTTGCCCAGCGCCAGCAGGACGCGCAGACGGCGGCTGCCTTCCTGCGCACGCTGGCGGCAAGCGGACTGCCCGGCCTGGGCAATGCCGCAGCAACCCTGCGGCGCTACATGGCGAGTCCGCGCTTCACCACTGTCAGCGCCAAGGACATCGACGCCGCCCGCCGCGAAGCGATCAGCTACGCAGCCTACCGTGTGCTGCGCAGCCGCTACCTGAACTCATTCAGCGCCTCCGAGACCGCCAAGCGTCTCGACAAACGACTGCGCGGCCTGGGTTATTCGCCGGCCAACACCGGGACTACGGGCAACTCGGCAGCCGCGGTCGGCAACCGCATTGCCACCGCCATCCTCGCCTGGGGCCTGACCGACGGCTCCAACCAGGCCGGGGGCTATCGCGACCCCTCCTACGTCAACCCGCAGCCGGAACTCATCGTTCTGGAAGGCGGCATCGCCCAGGCCGGCATTCCGGCCAACACCGACCCGAACCGCTGGCAGCCACTCGCCTTCGACAACGCCGAAACCCAGAACCAGTTTCCCGGCGAACTGCTGCAGACCTTCGTCGGCGTCACCTGGCTGAACACCCAGCCCTTTGCCCTGACCCGCGCCGCGCCCGGGCTGCCCTGGATCGATCCCGCCGCCGGCCCCTCGTTTCTGGGCACCGTCACCGATGCGGAATACAAGCAGGGAGCGCTCGACGTGCTCTGGGCCTCAAGCCGACTGAACAGCACGGAGATTGTCGACATCTCGCCCGGTCCCGGCGGTTACGGCAACAACCCGCTCGGTGAAGACACAGGCGACGGCCACGCGGTCAATCCCGTGACCGGCAAACCCTACCGGCCCAACCGGGTCGAACTCGGCAACTTCGCGCGCGTGCTGGCGGAATACTGGGCGGACGGCCCGGACTCTGAAACGCCGCCGGGCCACTGGCACAAGATTGCCAACCAGGTCAGCGACAACCGGCGCCTGGAACATCGCATCGGCGGTGCCGGACCGGAGGTCGCCCGCTTGGAATGGGACGTCAAACTCTACTTTGCCCTGGCTGCCGCCACCCATGATGCCGCCTGCGCCGCCTGGTCGCTCAAGCGCTACTACGAGGGTCCGCGACCCATCACCATGATCCGCTGCCTGGCCAGTCTCGGTCAGAGCTCGGATCCCGAACTTCCCTCCTACCATCCCGACGGCCTGCCGCTGGAGCCGGGCGTGGCCGAACTGGTCACCGCCGAAACCGCCGCTGCGGGCGGACGTCACCATGGCGCCGGTGAGCCGGGCGAGCTTGTGGTGTATTCCTGGCCGGGCGAACCGGCCGATCGCAAAAAGCAGACCAGCCGGGTGCGCTGGATGCGCGCGCTGGAGTGGATTCCCTACCAGCGCAAGACCTTCAACACGCCGGCCTTCCCGGGCTACATCTCCGGCCACAGCTGCTTCAGCCGTGCCGCCGCCGAGGTGCTCGCCGCCTACACCGGCTCGCCCTGGTTCCCCGGCGGCATGGGCAGCTTCATCGCCCGCAAGAACAAGTACCTCGTCTTTGAGCGCGGTCCCTCGCAGACGGTGGTGCTGCAGTGGGCGAGTTACTTCGACGCCGCCGATCAGGCCGGTTTGTCGCGCCGTTTTGGCGGCATCCATGTCAGCGAGGACGATTACCACGGGCGCGTGGTCGGCGCCGAGACCGGCCAGCAGGCCTGGGCGCTGGCGCAGAAGTACTGGGACGGCAGCATCCTCAGCGAGACGGTGACACCGACCGTCACCGTTGAGCAAGACGGTGCGCATGTGGCCTGGACCGGCCGCCGCGGCCTGCACTACGCCGTGCAGTGGAGCGCCGATGGCGAAACCTGGAGCACCGTCTCGCCGGCCGCACAGGCCACCGACACCGTGCTTGAGCGCCTCATCAGCCCGGCCCCCCAAGGCGGCAGCTACCGCATTGTCAGCGGCGCCGCGCCGTTCTGAACCTCTGCTGGCTCAAACCGGCGCTTCCAGTTCCAGCACACCGAAAGCCGAGGGGACATGGAAGTCCGGTCGCTCAGTCTGCGGATCGACCCAGGTCATCCAGCCGGGCTGCACGCTGCCGTCGGAACGATGGCTGAACTCGCCGCGATGGACGCCGGTGAGCAGATCGCCCGAGCCCGGCTGCAGCACGCCCCAGGCACGCAACTCGGCCAGCGCCAATCGGCCTTGCACGCGGTACCCAGCCTCGCCCAGCGAAGTCTGCAGGCGCAGATCCGGCGCCGACCAATCCCAGTCGAACTGCCGGTGAAAACGACCGCGGTAGGCGAGCACGGCCCCGCGCGGCTCCATCTCGAAACAGTAGTAGGGATCGAGCCGCAGATCGGCGGCGAAAAACAGTTCCACACGGTCGGAGCCGAGCACCCGCGCGCGCGCATCGCCGTCCGCCAGCACGAGATCGGTGTCGACACAGTCGAAGCGGAAGTGCAGGTGCACGCCGTCGTGCAGGGCACGAAACTCCGTGGCCGGCGCGGGCCGGGTGTCCCACGGAAAGTGAAAATCGCGCAGGACCTGGGCATGCTCCCAGTCGGGGGCGTCGGGTTCGCAGCGGCGGACAGGATGGCGGCGCATGACGACCAGCATGGCGCCGGTGCGCGTGCACGGCAAGCCGCAGCGGAGAAACCCGCTTGCGGCAGTGCGCGTTCGGGCGTTTGGTGCCGTTCGATTGAACCCGCCTGACTTCAGCAGCCTGCTGGAAAGCCTGCAGCATGCGCCGGCCGGCACCTACGTGACGGCGGGTGGCGCGGCCCTGGTGGCCTTCCTGGCCGGCATGGCCATGGCGCGCGGCGTCATCCGCCAGATCCTCAGCATGGTCAGCCTGGGGCTGTCCGTGCTGGCCGGCATGTATGTCTTCCAGCATCGCGCCGAGGTTTTTGGCACGCTCGGCGCCGGCATGAGCAGCGACCGCTTGCTGCTGTTCTCCGTGGCTGCCGGCCTGCTCACCTACCTGCTCTGCCGCAGCCTTGTCCACCTGCTCGCCGGCCTCGGTTTACTCAGCCTGCTCGGCGGTCTCACCGGCTGGAAGGGTGGCCTGATCAGCCTGATTCCCTCCGGCTTCCTGATCTGGGCCGGCGCCCTGATGCTGCGCGTCACTGGCGGCCTCTTTGGCATGGAAAACGCCGCCGAGGTCCAGCAGCAGGGTGAACCCATCGGCCAGCGTCTCACGGCCTGGATCCACCAGTTCAGCCAGCAGGTCGACCGCAGCAGCCTCGGCCAGGTCGCCGCCCGCCTCGATCCCTACGACCTGCGCGCCCGCGCCAATCTCGCCCGCCTGCTCATCCTCTGGCCCGACGGCCGCGTCTGGCAGGAACTCGCCCAGCGCGGACCACAGACCGCCCAGGCGCTCAATCACCCGGACATCGTCGCCCTCGGCAAGGATCTCAAGGTGCGCCAGGCGATCGAGCGCCGGGATTTCGCCGGCCTCATGCACCTGCCGCAGGTGCGCGCGGCAGCGGCACTGCCGGAATTGGAACCGATCCTGCGCGACCTCGCCCTTGAGCAGTCGATGGACGCCATCGTCTACCAACGCTGAGCCGCGGCTCAGGCCGGTCGCAGTGAGGCGAGCACGGCGTCGAAGCGCTCGGCCATGCGGGCGACGCTGAATTCCGTGCGCACCCCCTGCAGTCCGCGATTGGTCATCTGCTCGCGCTGGTAGTCGTCGAGCAGCAGCGTCTCGAGTGCATCGGCCAGGGCGTGGGCATCATCCGGCTTGCAGAGCAGACCGCTGCCGGTCAGTTGGACAATCTCCGGAAAAGCCCCGTGCTCAGGCTGCACCACCGGCACGCCGCTGGCCATCGCTTCCAACAGGTACAGACCAAAGGCCTCGCCATAGGTGGCCGGCACGGACAGCACGGTGAGGTTGCGGAAAAACTTCACCTTGTCGGAGAAGCTGAGATTCGGCAGCCACTCGACACGCGTGTCGCATCCCGCCTGCTGGAGCTTCTTCTGCAGGCCGGCGACGTATTTTTCATCGGCCGGCGTCTTGGCGCCGCCAATCTTGAGCTTCAGGCGGGGCACACTGCCGCGGCGGCAAAGCTCAATGAAGGCGTCGACCAGCGTCGTCAGGCCCTTGCCGTGAATCATGCGAGCAAAATACCCGATCACCGGCCAGTTCGGATCCGGATCGGCCGTGCCGAACGAATTGCTGTCGATGCCGTTGTAGACCACCGCCATCTTGTCCTCGCCCACCCCGAGGCGTTCGCGCATGACATCGGCGTAGTAACGGCTCGGGGCGACAAAGCGTGTCACGTGACGGGCATTGGCGCGCATCGCCTCCCAGGCGCGGCTGCGATAGGGTTCGATGAGGGTGTCGAGAAAGGCGTCTTCGCCCTGCAGGGAGACAACCATCGGCAGGCCGAGATCGCGCTCAATCGCCGGACACAGGCCCATGAGCAGGCTGTTCGAAAGCGAGACCACATCGGGCCGCGCCTCGTCGCGAATCCACTGGATCAAACGCTGCCACTCCGGCCACTGCGGTCCCTGCTCGCCAATAAGCGCACCGAGGGTCATTTCACCGAGGTCACGCGCCCGGGTCATGCCCATGAAACGGGCGGCGGCGCGCAGGCGTTCGGGCTTGTTGAGCCAGCGGTGGAAGGCGCGCGGCAGCAGGCGCGTCCAGGGCAGTTTCTGCTGGAGGTAGAGCGACAGTCCCCCGACCTGCACCGGGATCTCGGGGCTGGCGGCCTCGCGGTCGTTGACCAGCGGCAGGTAGAGCGGCGCCATCAGGGCATCGTGCCCGCGCACGCGCAGCGCCTTGATCAGGGCGTTGTCGCGCAGGCAACTCCCGCAGTGGAAGGTGCCGGTGCCGGGCGTGAGATGAAGGAGACGCATGAGGGAGGGGGTGTGATGCTTAGCGCAGGCGCCGGGCCAGGGCAAGCCTCTCGCTGCAATCCAGGAGAAAACGCGCGCCGGTTGCGCCTCACGCCCTTTTCCCGTATCAGAAGCCGTGCGCGATCTGTTGCCCAGCCACCGGCCGGGGCTGGTACTGGCCCCCATGCAGGACGTGACGGACCTGCCCTTCTTCCGGCTCATGGCCCGTCACGGCGGCCCGGATGTCTTTGTCACGGAGTATTTCCGTGTCACCGCGGATTCCAGGCCGGAACCCGTCATCCTGCGCTCGATCACCGAAAACGACACCGGCCGACCGGTGATCGCCCAGCTCATCGGCCAGGACATCCCCGCCCTCATCCGCACAGCGCGCGAATTGGAGGACCGGCACCCCGTGGCCGGCATCGACCTCAACCTTGGCTGTCCGGCACCGATCGTCTGTCGCAAGGATGCCGGCGGTGGCCTGCTGCGCCATCCGGAACGGGTCGACACCCTGCTCGGCGCCCTGCGTGCGGCCGTGCGCGGCCGCTTCACCGTCAAATGCCGTGTCGGCTTCGACAGCCCGGACGAATTCCCGCGCCTGCTGGAAATCTTTTCCCGGCACCCCATCGACGGCCTGACCATCCATGGCCGCACGGTACGCGAGGGTTACAGGACCGCCGTGCACCCGGAATGCGTTGCCGCCGCCGTCGCCGCCCTGCCCTGCCCGGTCATCGCCAATGGCAACGTCGTCGACACCGCCACCGGCCTCGCCTACCTGCAGCGCACTGGCGCCGCCGGCCTCATGATCGGCCGCGGTGCCATCCGGCATCCCTGGATTTTCGACCGCCTGCGCGCCGCCTGGGAGGGCCATCAGGCACCCACCCCCTGCGGCCGCGATCTGCTCGCCTACATCCGCGATCTCTACGAGCTCACCGCCCGTTTCCAGAGCCGTTTCGAGCCGGCGAAGCATGTGCAAAAGATGAAGCGCTACCTCGGCTTCATCGCCGCCGGCACCGACCGCGAGTTCGAGTTCCAGATCCGCCGGGTGAACACGCCGGATGCCTTCGACGCCGTCTGCCGGCACTTCCTCGATCACGGCACGCCGCTGCCCGAAACGCCGCCCGCCGACTCGGCCGTGTTCTGCGGTTTCGGCGAGCTGACAAAAGCGCCGGCAGCAGGCTGAGGCGCCCCCGCAAAAAAGCCCCCGGCTCCTAGGGAACCGGGGGCGGGAGGCAGGTCGAAGTGTCAGGCCTTGACGGGCTCCGGCTCGACCGCGGGCTCGCCCTCCGGCGGCACCTGCACAGGTTCCGCCTTGCTGACGACCTTGACGAACTTCGGCAGCCACTCGTCCCAGCGGTCGAGGATGTCCTGAGCACGCAGACTGCCGGTGAGTTCGAGGTGATCGGCGACCAGCTTGCGCAGCTGGTTGACGTCCTCGGGATCGGAGACGGGCTCGCCCTTGATCATTTCCGGATTGTGCAGCTGGTCGAACTGGCCCTGCTCGTCGAGCAGGTAGGCGACGCCGCCGCTCATGCCGGCCCCAAAGTTTTTGCCGAAGCAACCGAGCACGACGGCGACACCGCCGGTCATGTACTCGCAGCCGTGGTCGCCAATGCCCTCGACGACCGCCGTGGCGCCGGAGTTGCGCACGCAGAAGCGCTCGCCGGCGCGGCCGGCGGCATGCAGACGGCCGCTGGTGGCGCCGTACATCACCGTGTTGCCGAGGATGCTGTTTTCCCAGGACTTGAAGTCCGGGTGCGCCTTCGGGCTGGGCTTGATGATGATCTCGCCGCCGCACAGGCCCTTGCCGACGTAGTCGTTGGCCTCGCCAATCAGGGTCAGCTTGATGCCCCCGCAGAGGAAGGTGCCGAAGCTCTGGCCGGCGCTGCCCTCGCAGGTGACGTCGACGCTGCCGGCCGGCAGGCCGTGGTTGCCGTGATGGAAGGCGATCTCCCCGCTGAGCTTGGTGCCGATGTTGCGGAAGGTGTTCTTGATCGGGTAGCGC
>JAEYYS010000094.1 GCA_023428335.1 Verrucomicrobiota bacterium
CACACCAAGACTGCTGTGCCCACACACCAAGACTACTGTGCCCACACACCAAGACTACTGTGCCCGTGCACCAAGACTGAGGCGCCCGCACATCAAGACTGCTGCGCCCGCACATCAAGACTGCTGTGCCCGTGCACCAAGCTTGGTGCCCGCCCAAATCTGCCAGATTCATGGGCACACCAAGCTTGTCACCCCGGCATGTCTGCCAGATTCACCGGCACCTCAATCTTGTCCCTCGCACGAAACCGCCAGTTTCCCGGGCACCTCAAGCTTGTTCCCCGCCTGAAACTGCCCGTTTCCCAGACTCTGACGGCTCCACGCCAAAAGCCGCCAGTTTGGCAGCTACCTGAAGGTCTCAGCGCCCCCGAGTCGAGCCTGCCAGCCGCTCACGGGCTGAAGCCCTGGAGCACCTTGTATGACTCCACCGGGGCGCGAGCATGGCGCAGCCTGCTCGCCTCTTCCTGCGCGCGGCCACACCCCAGAGCGAGTGACCTTCGGCACACTCGCGCTCCGTCAAAAGCTTTGGCCGCAACAGAGCGCAGAGAACGCAAAACTCTCAGCCCACCTTTGCGATCCTTGCGTTCCTTTGCGGCTGAAACCGGTTCCCGTTCTGTCCATCTGCGCTCATCGGCGACATCTGCGGTTCCCCTTCTGTCAAATCTGCGGAATCTGTGAAATCTGCGGACCTTCTGGGCTCGGATGGCCCGCTTGGCGTGAGACCATCCAGACCCGGCGCCTTGAGGACAAGGCACCCATACCAAACACCCCTGTGAATCCCTGCTAAAACCGATCCCCCCTCAAGCAACCACGTCGCCGCTGCCGGGTTGAAGGCGGGCATGAAAGCCCTTTTGCCCGCCCTCGTCCTCGCCACCTCGCTGTCTGCTGCCGACTGGCCGCGATTTCTCGGACCGGAGGGGGCGGCGGTGTCGGACACGGCGCAGGTGCCGCTGACCTGGTCGGACACGGAGAATCTGCGCTGGAAGATCGAAACGCCGGGGCCGGGCTCGTCGAGTCCGATCGTGCAGGGCGACAAGGTTTTCCTGACCTGCTGGTCGGGCTATGGCGACCGCGAGGGCGCGAATGATCCGACGAAACTGCAGCGTCACCTGCTCTGCTACGAGCTGGCCAGCGGCAAGAAGCTCTGGGAACAGGTCGTGCCCTCGAAGGTCGAGGAGGATCCCTGGCAGGGTTTCCTCACCGAGCACGGCTACGCGACGCACACGCCGGTGGCCGATGGCGAGCGCGTCTATGTCTTCTTTGGCAAAACCGGTGCCCTGGCCTTTGATCACGATGGCAAGCAGCTCTGGCACACCCCGCTCGGCACCGACTCGGGTCGCAACCGCTGGGGCTCCGGCGCCAGCCCGATCCTCTTTGGCGACCTGCTCATCGTCAATGCCGCCGACGAAAGCCGCGCGCTGGTCGCTCTCGACAAGAAGACCGGTCAACAGGTCTGGAAGGCGGACGGCGATGCGATCGGCATGGCCTACGGCACGCCATCGGTGATCACGACCGAAGGTCGCACCGACCTCGTGTTCGCCCTCGCCGAAGAGGTCTGGGGCCTGAATCCGGAGACCGGCAAGCTGCGCTGGTTCGCCACCCACCAGCTGCCCGGCAACGTCTCGCCGGGCATCGTCAGCGATGGCCGCACGGCCTACCTGTTTGGCGGCTATCCCACCCAGGGCAGCGTTGCGGTGAAACTGGGCGGCAAGGGCGATGTCACCACCGCGAACCTGCTTTGGTCGACCAACTCCAGCAGCTATGTGCCGACGCCGGTGCTGCATGAGGGGCGACTGCATGTCGTCAACGACGCCGGTTTCGCCCTCTGCCTCGATGCCGCCAGCGGCAAGGAGATCTACCGCGAGCGGGTCATCGACAGCGGTGGCGGTCGCGGCCGCGGCAAACCCTTTTATGCCTCGACGGTGCGCATTGGCGACCGTCTCTACTGTGTCTCGCGCCGCGGCGGCACCTACGTGCTGGCGACCGGTGCCGAATTCCAGAAGCTCGCCCACAATGTCTTCGCCTCGGACGACTCCCAATTCCACGGCACCCCGGCCATTCTCAGCGACGGCCTGCTGCTGCGCAGCGACAAAGCGCTGTATCGGGTTGGGGGGAAGGAATGAGGCTCATCTCAGATCTCAGATTTCAGACGGGAACCTCTGAGCCCGATCAACCATCCGCCATCAACTCCCTTTAGGTTCCGGCCTTGAGCGTTGGTCATTCCTTGTTCGAGATTCAATATTCCCTTCCCGCCCCCCCTCTGAGCTCCATCAACCAACAGTCCGTCCTGCCGCTTCCTGCTTGCGCGCGGGCGGTGGCGCGGGAGTTTGGCGGTCATGCCGACTCCTGCCTCCGCTGGTCCTGCCTCCGATCTGTTCGGAGCGACGTCGGACGCCCCGGCCCCGGTGGGGCGGATCGCGCGGGTGCAGGTGGAGACGGCGGCAGCGCTGGAGCTCGACTACCGGATCCCGGAGCGACTGGCCGCGCAGATCCGGGTGGGGTCGCGGGTGACGGTGCCGATGCAGCAGCAGCGGGTGACGGCCGTGGTCATTGAGTTGCCCGAGGCCAGCGAGCATGCGGGCCGCCTCAAGGAGATCGTCAGCCTGGTCACCTCACGACCCATGTTCACGCCCGGCCTGCTGCGCCTGGCACACTGGATCGCCGCTTACTACGTGGTGCCGCTCAATCGCGTGCTGCGTGCCATGCTGCCGCAGGCGGTGCGCAGCAAGCCGGAGAGCTTTTTGACCGACAGCCATCTGAAGCTGGCGAAGGAGCCGTCGCCAGAGGTCTTCGACAAGCTGCACCGGACGGCGCCGATGCAGGCGCGCCTGCTGGAGAAGCTGCGTGCCTCCGGTGGCGAGGCCACGCTCAGCGACCTGCGCCGTGAGCTGCCGCGGGCAACGACGATCCTCAAGCCGCTGCTGGTCGCCGGCTGGGTGACGCGCAGTGAGGTGCGGGTCGAGCGCGACCCGTTCCAGACCGAGGAATTTCTGCCCAGCCAGGCCCTGACGCTGACCGAGGAACAGGAGGTGGCGCTGGCGGGCGTGCTCGAAGCCGTGCGCGCCGAGGCGGAGCCTGCGAAGCCGATGCTGCTGCACGGGGTCACCGGCAGTGGCAAGACTGAGGTCTATCTGCAGGCGATCGCCGAGGTTCTGAAGCTGGGTCGCACGGCGCTGGTGCTGGTGCCGGAGATCAGTCTGACGCCGCAGACGATCGAGCGTTTCAAGGCGCGTTTCTCCGAGAAGAAGGACGCTGTGGCGGTGCTGCACAGCCACCTGAGCGACGGTGAACGCCACGATGAATGGTTCAAGATCCATGAGGGCCGGGCGGAGATCGTCATCGGCGCGCGCAGCGCGGTGTTTGCACCGCTGGAAAACCTCGGCCTGATCATCGTCGACGAGGAGCACGAGCCCTCCTACAAGCAGGAGGACGCGCCGCGCTACCACGCGCGCGATGTCGCCGTCGTGCGCGGCCGGCTCGAAGGCTGCCCGGTGCTGCTCGGCTCGGCCACGCCCTGCCTGGAGTCCTGGCACAACGCCCGCACCGGCAAGTACCAACTGCTGCGCATGACCCGCCGCACCGATGGCAAGTCGATGCCGCTGATCCGCGTCGTCGACATGCGTTTGGAGCGCCGGCGTGGCACGGAGGTGTCGGTCGCCAACGCCGCCATCCTGTCGCAGCGCCTGCGCACCGCGATTGCTGATCGACTGGAGAAGCGCGAGCAGACGATCCTTTTCCTCAACCGGCGCGGCTACAATACCAGCCTGTCCTGCCTGGCCTGCGGCGAGGTGGTGCAATGCCAGGACTGCGCGATCCCGATGACCCTGCACAAGAAGGATCACCGCCTCGTCTGCCACATCTGCGGCGCGCGCCGCCTGCCGCCGACCAAGTGCCCGGCCTGCAAGGAGCCGGGCCTGAAGTATGCCGGCTTTGGCACCGAGCGGGTCGAGGACGCGGTGCGCGAGGTGTTTCCGCAGGCGCGCACGGCGCGGGTCGACACCGACACCATGCAGCGCAAGAACCAGCTGCGCGACATCCTGCGCGATTTCCGCGCGCAGAAGCTCGACCTGCTGATCGGCACGCAGATGATCGCCAAGGGACTCGACTTTCCCAATGTGACGCTGGTCGGTGTGCTCAATGCCGACACCGCCCTCAACCTGCCCGACTTCCGCGCGGCCGAGCGCACTTTCCAACTGCTCGTCCAGGTGGCGGGCCGGGCCGGACGCGGCGAGGTCAAGGGCGAGGTCTTTGTGCAAACGCACGCGCCACACAGCCCGGCGATCCAGTTCAGTCGCCACAACGACTTCGAGGGCTACGCCGAGCAGGAGCTCGAACAGCGCCAGGCGCTGGCTTACCCGCCGTTCAGTCACATGGTGCTGCTGAGCGCGCGCGGCCCGCACGAGGCGCAGGCCGAGTTCACCCTGCAGACCCTGCGCAAGCGCCTCGAGGAAGGCCTGCCCAAGGGCGCCTACCTCGGTCATCCGGCGCCGGCACCGCTGGCGCGCGCGCATGCCCAGCACCGCTTCCAATTGCTGCTCAGCAGTCCGTCGATCCGTCCGCTCTGCGCCCACCTGCGCGCGGTCATCCAGGCCACCCGCCTGCCGGCCGACATCACCGTCGCCTGGGATGTCGATCCCATGCACCTCGGCTGAGGCCGCGCTTCAGCGCACGGCCAGTTCCAGGCAGCGGCGCTCCTCGGGCAGCATCGGCGCCTTGGGATCGATGGCGAGCGCCAGCTGGCGCGCCTGGGCGGCGGCTTCGGCGGTGCCCTGACCGCGTGTGATGGCGGCGAGCACGGCGCGCTGGCCGGGACTGAGGTCGGCGGGGCGGGTCTTCGCCACCGGTTCGGCGGCCCCCGCCGGATCACGCAGGCGCCAGTGCCCCATGGCCGTGGTCAGCAGTCGCACCGCATCGTCAGGCCGCTGCTCCAGCAGGCGCTGCGACTCGGCCAGCGCGACCTCAATGCCGGTGCCCAGCAACAGGCGGATGTAGAGCAGTCGCTCCAGATACACCGGATCATCCGGCCAGCGCGCCACGGCCTCGCGTGCGGCCTCGAGCATGAGCGGACTGTTGCCCACCAACTCCGCGGTGCGGATCAGGCCCTGGTAGCCCTCGCGCTCGGTCTGGCGCATGGTGGAGGCACTGCGGTAGGCATCGAGCGCCAGGTCCGCATGACCACGCGCCTCGGCGTACTGGGCCAGGCGCAGGCAGAGGTCGCCACGCTTTTCAAGTTCCGCGGCCGCGCGCGCCGTCGACAACGCCTCGCGCACCTGCGCCGGCGGTTTGCGGGTGACAAAGGCGAGGTGGGCACGGTAGAAGGCCTTGAGCGTCTGGTTGAGGATGGCGTTGACCTGCGGGTCCATGACCAGTCGCTCCAGATCCTGGAAGCGACCAAGAAAGGTCAGGGCTGTCAGGTAGTTCTCCAGCAGCGGCAGGTAGGTCTTGACCTCGTCCTCATTCACCAAGGCCACCACCTGGGCAAACTCGCGCTGCTCGACCAGCCAGCGCACGAGCGGCAACAATTCTTCGCGGGTTTTGCCACGCGCCTGCTCGATCGCCTCCTGGATGTACTTCGGTCGCTTGGCCGGATCCAGGCGCGCCTCGCGGGTCAGCGCCTCGGCCAGGTGCCAGCCACCGGCCTTGGGATGGCTGCGCAGACGCTGGATCAGGCGCGACGCCTGCTCGGGCGGCAGTCGCTCGAACTCGGCAAGAAACTCCAGGGCCTGCAGACCGGTGTCGCTGTCGTCCTCGGCCAGTTCCCAAGCGAGGCGCAGGCCTTCGGCGGCATCGGCCGTGCCCTCGGCACGGGTCAGCAGGCGCGCCAGACGCAGGCGATGCCCCAGATCCTCGGGATGTTTTTCCGCGTAACTGCGCAAGGCCACCAGCAGCGGCGCGGCGGGCGTGCCCTGGCCCCAGACCTCCTCAGCAAGCAGCATGAGCCCCTCGTCGGGAGCGTTGTCGACCAGCAATTGCTCCAGCAGGGTCGCCGCTTCCTTGTCGCGGCTGAGCTGCAGCAGGGCGCGCACGCGGGTCTTGCGATCCTGCAGGGTGGTGGCCTCGAGCTGATCGAGCCGGTCCAAAAAGTACAGCGCCTCCGGCTTGCGCATCGCCGTCAGGAACTCGGTGTTAAGGCGGATGGCACTGACGTTTTGCGGTGCCATGACCACGGCCTCCTGCGCCTTGAAAACGGCATTCACCAGGTTGCCGTTGGCGGCGAGCTCACGCGCCTCGCGGACGAGTCGCTCCGCCTTCCAATCCTTGTAGCCCTCGCGCAGCGGTCGCGCATAGGCATAGCCAAGCGCGGCCAGTGTCAGACAAAACAGCGCGGCGAGACCCCCGGCAATCCACAGGCTGCGCGTGCTGCGACGATCGGCATGCGCCTGGGTTGGCGGCACCAGCCAGTGCCAGGCGGCGATGAACGGCCGCAGCAGCAGGAAGGGCTTGCGGTTGTCGCCCTGGTTCGGGTCGATGGTCTGATGGGTGAGCACAGCGCGGCGGGAGCCTTTAAACTAGCGTCAAAACGCTGTACTGGCAAGACCGGTCGGTCCTTCAGGGCGGGGCGGCAGGAACGAGCCGAAGAAGAAAATATTGAATCTCGAACAAGGAATGATCAACGCCCAAGTCCGGAACCTGAATGGGAGTTGATGGCGGATAGTTGATGGTTGATCGGGCTCAGAAGATGAGATGCCGCAGAGCGGGAACGAGCCGAAGAAGAAAATATTGAATCTCGAACAAGGAATGACCAACGCCCAAGTCCGGAACCTGCGGCACTTCGTCATTCGGACTTCCTTGTTGGATATTCCTTCCTTACAGCCGCAGGGCGCGCCAGAGATGTTGCACGGCCTCGGCGCGGGTGAGCGGCAGTTCCGCACGTCCCTTTTCCACCAGTCCTGGCGAGGCAGCCAGACCGCTGCGTGTCAGCCAGGCATGCAGGGTGGCCCAGGTGGCCGGTGCGTCAGGCTGGAAGCGAGGCGCCAGCGGCTGGAAATCGCCGCCGAGAACCATGGCCTCGATGGCGGCGCGATCGGACTCGGCGACATCCTCATAGAGCGGCGCAGCCGGCACGGGCGGGCGTGGGCGCAGGGTATCGAGCAGGGCCGTCAGGCGCTGCGCCAGCTCGCGCCGGGTCATTTCACGCGCCGGGTCGAAGAAGACGCTGTCGGTCTCGGGTCGCCAAATCCCGCGCACGGCGAGCAGGTTCGCCGCCTCGAAGTGGAGATCGGCCGGCGCCAGATCCTGCCAGGGCCAGAGCAGCACGCCGGGACCGCCGCAACCGCGCACAAGGCGCAGCTGGACCTCGCGCACCCGCGCCGGATCAGCGGCGATCACGCGCGGCTGACAGGCGTCGCGCAGGCAGATCCACGCCAGCGTGCCGGCGGCCTGACCGGCATGCATCATCTGACCGTGCAAACGCAGGGCCGATTGCACGACGCTGCTGACGCCGAGGTTTTTGCCACCACCGATCAGCCCGTCCATCTGCACCGGCACCAGCCCGCGCAACGGAAAAACCGCGCGATCAGTGTCGGTGTGCCAGCCGCGTTCCGGGGTGTGGATGTACTGCCAGGGACCGTTGCGATCCCCGGTCAGGAAACGCCGGCGCGTCGGATGAAAGTCGATGTTGAACTGAAACCCGAACACCGCGTCCTCGGGCAGGAACTTCGCCCACTTCGGCTCGCGCGTCTCGGCGCGGATGTCCTGCTCACGCAGCATGTACAAGGCCTCCAAGCGCAGACCCTCGCGCACGTAGGGCTTCGGCGGCAGGCGATCGGCCGTGCCGAACTCGTCGGTCAGCTTCATGTAGCGGAACGACTGCGGGAAGTCGCCCACCCGCTCATGCACCGCCGTCTGCAGGTGGTGGAGCAGACCGAGCGCGTGCTGCTTGGCGTCTGCAAAAACAAGGCGGCGCTGGGCCGGGGTCAGATCCACGAGGTTCTTGCGCGAGGCACCGGCTTCGCTGCGTTCGAGCGCGTCGACGACCCGTTGCGGCAGTTGGCAGAGCGGATAGTCCTGCACCGGCCAGTTGAGAAAAGTTGCCTCCGTGCCCGCCGGCAACCCGAAGTGCCAGCGATCGACCAAGCGGCGGTGGGTGTACACGCTCCAGCCGGTCATGCTGTAAATGCCGCCGCTCATGTCGCTGTCGACCCACGGCGGTGTCTTGTCGAGTGCCGCAAACGAGCGCGGGTCATAGCCGCGCGGACGCGGCACGGTCTGGTCGCCCCCCGCCTCGCGCAGGACCAGGCACCAGGAGATCGGATTCATCTCCTGGCGACCCGCCTCATCGAATGCCTCGGGCGCACTCGGCTCGCCAAAGCGCGCCCGCAGGTCCGGCCCGGCGCCGTAGGCCGCACCGCTGAGACGGATGACATCGCCCCAGTCCGAGGCATCAATGGTCAGGCGCGCCCGCACCTCCAAGCGCGCGGCGGCATCGCCGCCGTCGGGGCGACGAAAGGTCACGCCGGTGACACGGCCCTCGGCGACCGCCACCCGCTCCGGCTCCCAGCCGCGTTCGAGGCGCAACCGGCCGGCCTCGACCTGGGGACGCACCAGCTCTTCGAAGATTCTGGCGGCGGCGGCGGGTTCGATGGTCTCCGTGCCGCAGAAGGCATTGCCCGGGGCAGGCACGCCGTAGCGGGCCGAGTTGTGGGCGCGCATGCGTTCAACGACCTCCAGAAACAAGCCGCTGCGCGGGAAATTGACGCGCTTGCCCTTCACCGTTGTCCACTCGTCGAGGCAGCCAACGCCCTCGGCACTGAACTGACCGCCGAGCCAGTCGATGTCGTTGACC
>JAEYYS010000268.1 GCA_023428335.1 Verrucomicrobiota bacterium
GGGGCCGTTGGGGGCGACCCGGGGACGCGCGTCCAGCTCCTCCTCCTCGCCGGGCTTGCGGCCGGCGGCGGCGATTTCGCCGGCCTGATGGCGCAGCAGGTCGAGCTGCTGGCTGCCGGCGCGTTCGCTGGATTCCAGGTCCGCGAGTTCGGCGGTGGCGGCGCGCCAGGCGCGCCAGGCGTCGGCGTAGCTGTCGAGTGCCGTTTCGAGGCCGGCGTAGCGGTCGAGCATGTCGAGCTGGCGCTCGCGCGAGTGCAGCGACTGGTGATCGTGCGGGCCGTGCAGGTCGACGAGCAGTTCGCCGAGGTTTTTCAGGACCTGGATCGTCACCGGCGAGCAATTGACGAACTGCTTGTTGGCGCCGCCGGTGCTGATGCTGCGCTTGATGAGCAGTTCGCCGTCAGTGCAGGGTTCCAGCCCGGCCTCGGCGAGCACGGCATCGATCGCGCGCGTGTCCCTGAGATGAAAGCAGGCCTCGACGGTGCAGGTGTCCTCGCCGTTGCGGATGAGCGAGCGGTCGGCGCGCTCGCCGAGCAGGAGTTTCAGGGCGCCGACGATGATCGACTTGCCGGCGCCGGTTTCGCCGGTGACACCGGCGAGTCCCGCCCGCAGTTCCCAGGCAACGTCTTCGACGAGGGCCAGATGACGGATTTTGAGCAGGGACAGCATGGCGGAGGGGTGGGGCGAGTATGGGGAAGGCGGGCGGCATTGCAACTGCCAGCACGCGGTCCGCGGCGCGGGATTTTCCGGCCGGCCGCCATCCGTGCTTGCTTTCCCGCCCGGCCGGCGGGAGCAGTGCGCGCTCCCGCTTCATGAAGTCCCTGCTCGAAACCCTCACCGCCGGCGCCGGTTACCTGGAGAAGAACGGCGTCGACGAGGCCCGCCTGAACATGGAGCACCTGCTGGCCCACGTACTGGGCTGTCGCCGGCTCGACCTGTACCTGCGCCATGGCGAGGTGCTGCGCGAGGACGACCTGGTGCGGTTGCGCGAGCTGACCAAGCGACGGGCGACCGGTGAACCCCTGCAGCACCTGCTTGGCACGGTGGATTTTCTCGGCCACGAACTGGTCAGCGACCAGCGCGCCCTCATTCCGCGGCCGGAGACCGAATACCTCTGCGACCTGCTGCTCAAGGCCCATCGCGCGGCGCCGCCGGCGCGGGTGCTCGACATGGCGACCGGTTCCGGCTGCATTGGCCTGACGCTGGCGGCGGGCTGGCCGGACAGCCGGGTGACCCTGGCTGACGTCTCCGAGGAGGCGCTTGACCTTGCTCGCCTGAATGCCGGTCGGCTGGGGCTCGAGCGGGTGCGCATCGTCCGCAGCGACCTCTTTGAAAAAATCGCCGGCGAGTTTGAGCTGATCGTCAGCAACCTGCCCTACATCCCGCGCGGCGAGATTGCCGAACTCAGCCGCGAGGTGCGGCGCGACCCCGTGCTTGCCCTTGATGGCGGCCCCGACGGACTGGATCTGGTCCGGCGCTTCCTTCGAGAGGCGCCTGCGCACCTGGCCGCGGACGGCGAGATCGCCCTGGAGGTTGGGCACGACCAGGGCGCGGTCGTCGCCGACCTGGCCACGGCCCAGGGCTGGCGTGAGGCGCGCACCCGGCCCGACCTGGCCGGCATTGAGCGTTTTGTCTTCGCCCGCGCCCCGCTGCGGCCGGTCGAGGTTGCCCCGGAAGCGGTGGCGGATGAGCCGGTCGCGGCCTGAGCCGCGAAATTCCGCTTGCAGGCCGTGGCACGCGGCGCACTTCAACCCGGACATGGAAAAACTCATCGTCCACGGCGGCGTGCCGCTCAAGGGTCGCGTCAGCATCAGCGGCTCGAAGAACTCGTCGCTGCCCATCCTCGCCGCGACGCTGCTCACCCGCGACACCTGTACGATCCGGCGGGTGCCGGACCTGAGCGACACGAATTACATGGTGCGCATCCTCGGTGAACTCGGCGCCGAGGTCGAGCGCGCCAGCGGCGTGGTTGTGGTCAAGGCCGAGAAGATCAAATCGGTCGCCCCCTACGAGCTGGTTCGCAAAATGCGCGCCAGCATCTGCGTGCTTGGGCCGCTCACGGGTCGCCTGAAGAAGTGCACCGTCTCGCTGCCGGGCGGCTGCGTCATTGGCGACCGCCCGGTCGATCTCCACCTTAAGGGCCTAGAAGCCTTGGGCGCGCAGATTGAGGTCGAGGGCGGTGACATCCGCGTCAACGCCCGCAAGGGTTTCAAGGGCGGGCCGGTGAACCTGATGGGCAAGCATGGCTCGACCGTGCTCGGCACCGACAACGTCATGATGGCCGCCGTACTCGCCAAGGGCACCACGATCATTGAGGGCGCGGCCGCTGAGCCGGAGGTCGAGGACTTGGCGAATTTTCTCATCAAGATGGGGGCCAAGATCGAGGGGGGCGGCACGAACCGCATCGTCATCCAGGGCGTCAAGGAACTGCACGGAGCCGAGCACACCGTCATCCCCGACCGCATTGAGGCCGGCACCTTCCTCTGCGCCGGCGCCATGATCGGCGGTGGCATCACCCTGCGCCGGGTCATGCCCGAGCACCTGACGGCCGTGCTCGAAGTCTTGCGCAAGTGCGGCTTTCCGGTCGAGACCACCCGCGACAGCATCAGCATCGCGCCGAACCCGAAGGCGCGCGGTTTCGACCTGACGACGCTCTGCTACCCGGGTTTCCCCACCGACATGCAGGCGCAGTTCTGTGCGCTGGCCTGTGCGATCGACGACACCAGCACGATCACCGAGACCATCTTCCCGCAGCGCTTCATGCACGTCGCTGAAATGAAGCGCATGGGCGCCAACATCGACCTGCAGGGGGCCACCGCCCGCATCCGCGGCGGTGCGCCGCTTAAGGGCGCGCCGGTCATGGCCAGCGACCTGCGGGCCTCGGCCGCCCTCGTACTTGCCGGCCTGCTCGCCAAGGGGCGCACCGAGGTCAATCGACTCTACCACATCGACCGCGGCTACGAGCACCTCGACGACAAGCTCGCCGCGCTCGGCGCCGAACTGGAACGGGTCCAGGAGTGAGTCGCAGTTTTCCTTGCCACCGGCCTGCGCTTCTCTAACGCTCACGGGCACATGGCTTCCTCCTCTCCCGTTTTCCGCATCGGCGTCGCTGGCGTCGGCGCCATCGGTCGCAACCACGCCCGCCTGATGGCCGAGATCGCCTCGCGCAGCGGCGGTGCGGTCGAGTTCGCCGCCGTCTACGACGCCGATGCCGCCCGTGCGGCCCAGTTCGCCGCCCAGTACCAGACGCATGCCGCCGCCGATCTGGCCGACTTCTCCGCCCGCGTTGACGCCGCCACGGTGGCGGTGCCGACGGTGTTTCACCGGAATGTCGCCGAGCCGCTCATTGGCGCCGGCGTGCATGTCATGGTGGAGAAACCGATCTCCGAGTCCTACGCCGAGGCCCAGGCGATGATTGGCCTGGCCCAGGAAAAGAATGTCATCCTGCAGGTCGGCCACATCGAGCGCTTCAATCCCGTGCTGCGCCAATTGGAGGAGAGGATGAACCAGCCGCGCTTCATCGAGGCGCACCGGCTGTCGCCCTTCCCGAATCGCAGCATGGACATCGGTGTCGTGCTCGACGTCATGATCCATGACATCGAGATTGTCCTGCACCTGGTGAAGTCGCCGCTGGTCCAGGTCGATGCCGTTGGCATCCCGGTGCTGACCAAGCGCGAGGACATCGCCAACGCCCGCCTGAAGTTCGCCAACGGCTGCATCGCCAACCTCACCGCCAGCCGCATCAGTCCGGAGAAGATGCGCAAGATCCGCGTCTTCCAGCCCGACAGCTACCTGAGTCTCGATTACCAGGAGCAGAGCGGCTGGATCTACCGCCGCGACGGCATGCAGATCGTCCGCGACGCCGTTGAGGTCGAGAAGGACGAGCCGCTCAAGCTCGAAATCGCCGCCTTTGTCGAGTGCGCGCGCCAGGGCAAGCGACCGGTGGTCAGCGGTCAGGAAGGCGCCGAAGCCGTGCGCATCGCGCTGGAGATCACCGACCAGATCGAGAAGAACGCGGCCCTGGCCGATTCCTGAGTTACGGCAAGCCCGCGCCGCCATGCCCGCCCATCTTCATTTCATCGCCGGCGAGGTCAGCGGCGACGCCCATGCCGCCGGCCTGCTGCGTGAACTGCGCGCCGCCGATCCCGGCCTGCGCTGCACCGGCCTCGGCGGTCCGCGCCTGCGCGAGGCGGCAGGGCAGGGGATCGAGGACTGGGTCGAGACCGCCGGGGTGGTGGGTCTCTGGGAGGTGCTGAAGATGTATGGCTACTTCAAGCGCCGGCTCGCCGAGGAGACCGCGCGCATCTTGGCCGACAAACCGGACGCGGTGATCCTGGTCGATTACCCAGGCTTCAACCTGCGGTTGGCCAGCGCCCTGCGCCGCGGTGGTTACGCCGGCAAGCTGATCTATTACATCAGCCCGCAGGTCTGGGCCTGGAAGAAGGGGCGCGTCAAGACGATGGCGAAGGTGCTCGATCTGATGATCTGCATCTTCCCTTTCGAGAAGGAGTTTTATGAGCGCAGCGGCCTGCGCACCGAGTTCTGCGGTCACCCGCTGGTCGATCGCACGGTCGCCCTGCGCAGCGGCTGGACGCGCGAACCGCATTTGATTGGCTGGTTTCCAGGCAGTCGCTTCAACGAGGTGAAACGGCTGTTCCCGGTGATGCTTGAGGCCGCCCGTGCGATCCGTCTCGCCCTGCCGCAGGCGCGCTTCGCGGTCGCCGCCGCCAACGAGGCGATTGCGGGTCGCCTGCGCCTCATGGCCGATGCCGCCGGCATGCCCGAGGCGCGGCAGTGGATCGAGACCGGCACGGTGTACGAGCTCATGCAGCGCGCCAGAGCGGGCGCGGTTGCCAGTGGCACCGCCACTTTGGAGGCGGCCTGCTTTGGCCTGCCCTACACGCTGGTCTATCGGGTCAGTCCGGCGACCTATCTCGCCGCCAAGACTCTGGTGCGCATCCGCCACATCGGCATCGTCAACGTGCTCGCCGGTCGCGAGGTGGTGCGCGAACTGGTGCAGGGCGGCCTCAGTGCCGAGACCCTGGCCGCGGAAATGCTGTCGCTTTTGACCGACACCGACCGCCGCGCCCGCCTTGAGGGCGAGCTGGCGGAGGTGGTGGCCGGTCTCGGCGCCGGCGGCGCCTACGCACGCGCCGCGGCGGTGGTGCGCGAGACGCTCGCCTGAGCGCGTCGATTTACAGCGCCGGCACTTCGAGCCAGCGTCGCTCTGCCCAGCTCTGCAGGCCGAGTTCGGCGAGCTGCACGCCCTTGGCGCCCTCGCGCAGGGTCCAGGGGAAGGGTTCGTCCAGGGCGACGTGGCGCAGGAAGAGTTCCCACTGCACCTTGAAGGCATTGTCGTACTCGGCCGTGTCGGGCACCTCCTGCCAGTGGTTGTAGTGGTTGATCGGACTGTCGACGTCGGGATTCCACACCGGCTTGGGCGTGCCGGCCAGCGATTGGAACCAGCACTTGCGCAGGCCGACCAGGGCCGAGCCGTGGGTGCCGTCGACCTGCATGGTGAAGAGGTCGTCGCGGCGCACGCGCACGCACCAGGAGGAGTTGAACTGGCAGATCACGTTGTCGGCGGTCTCGAAGGTGGCGTAGCAGGCGTCGTCGGTGTCGCAGTCGTAGGCCGCGCCCTTTTCATCGACGCGCTGGGGGATGTGGGTGGCGCCGAGGCAACTGACGTTGCGCACCTCACCGAACAGGTTGTCGATGACGTAGCGCCAGTGGCAGAGCATGTCGACGATGATGCCGCCACCGTCGCCCTTGCGGTAGTTCCACGACGGGCGCTGGGCCGGCTGGCCCTCGTGTTCGCCGGTGAAGACCCAGTAGCCGAACTCGCCGCGCACGCTGAGGATGCGGCCGAAGAAGCCCTGGCGCTTGAGCAGGGCCAGCTTGCGCAGGCCAGGCAGCCAGAGCTTGTCCTGAACGACGCCATTTTTCACGCCGGCCTTCTCGCAGACGTCGGCCAGGCGCAGGGCCTCGACCGTTTCCACGGCGGTGGGCTTTTCGCAGTAGATGGCCTTGCCGGCAGCGGCGGCCATTTCGACAAAGCGGGCGCGGTGCAGGGTGCCGGAGGCATCGAAGAACACCGGGTAGGCGGGGTCGGCGAGCACGGCGGCGAGGTCGGTGCTGGTCTTCAGCGGGCCGGTCTTGTCGCAGGAGTGCTTCGTCGCCAGGGCCTGCAGTTTTGAGGCGCTGCGACCGGTCAGAATGGGGTCGGGCATGAGCACGAGGTCGTCAGAGACGCGAATGCCGCCCTGGCGGATGATGGCGAGGATCGAGCGGACGAGGTGCTGGTTGGTGCCCATGCGGCCGGTGACGCCGTTGAGGATGATGCCGATGCGTTGCGTGGTCATGAGGGGGTGACGGGTTTGACTTGCACGATCTTGATAAATCATATATGATATATGACAAGCAGTTTTTGCATGCCTCTCATGTCCGTCGCACCGGCCCCCACCAAGCAACGTCAAGTCTATGAAGCCCTGCGCGCCGACATCGTTGGCGGCGCCCTGGCACCAGGGCAGGTGCTGGTCATTGATGCGCTGGCGAAGCGGTTTGCGGTGAGCATCATTCCGGTGCGCGAGGCGCTGCGCCAGCTGCAGGCCGAGCGGCTTGTCGAGATCCGCCCGCACACCGGCGTGCGCGTGGCACCGGTCGAGGTTGCCGCCCTCGATGAAATTTTTGCCCTGCTGGGTGCCCTGGAGACGGCCAGTGCCCTCGCGGCGTTGCCGAGAATGACCCCCGAGGACCTGCGCGCGCTGGCGGGGCAGGTCGATGAACTCGAGGCGGCGGTGGAGCGCGGGGATTCGGCGGCCTTTGAGGCGGCCAACCGCGAGTTCCACCTGCTGCCCTGCCGGGTGGCCGGTTTCGGCCGTGCGCAGGACATGCTGCAGTCGCTCTTCGGCGAATGGGAACGCCTGCACCGCATGGCCTTCCGCGACGCGGTGCCGCCCGATCCGCGGCAGGCGAACCGCGAGCATCGCGCCATCCTGCGCGCCTTCCGCCGTGGCGAGGCCGAGGCCCTGGGCGAGGCGGTGCGACGGCACAATGTCGCGGCGGCCGGTCACTACCGCGACCTGCTGCGCGGGCGCGAGGGCTAACAAACGGCGCGGCAGGCACGTTGTCGGCTCGGCAATTTGGTCTTGTGCCGCGTGCGGCGCGTCGTCAAACTGTCGATTCGATCCTTCACCGCGCCATGAATCTCCGTCCTCTGCCCGCCCTCCTGGTGTTTCTCGCCTGCGCCCTGCCGCCCGCCGGCGCCGCCATCCGCCCATGGAAGAACAAGTCCGGCGCGGTGGTGGAGGCGGAGATGACCGGGGTCGATGTTGCCGCGCGCACGATCACCATCAAGCGGGCCGACGGTCAGGTGTTCACCATCCCGATCGACATGCTCAGCGATGAGGACAAGGCCTTTGCCGCGGCGGAATGGAAGCGCATGCAATCGGCCCCGGCGGCCCCGGGAGCCCCGGCCGCGGCTCCGAAGGCGCCGGCCAAGGGTGGGGCTGTTTCCGCACAGCCGGCGCC